>JAKPSO010000751.1 GCA_029571495.1 Pseudomonadota bacterium | reverse complement strand
GCTGATCAACTGCAGCGCGACTTGCATGCCTTTCGCGGTGCTCTCGAGACGCACCGATGAGCGAGCGGGTACCTTCATCTTCAAGCGACGCATTAAGTGATATTGATGAAGCACGCGACGAGCTATTGCAGTTTTTCGCTTCACAGCGCGCTGGCGTTGACGTTTCTCACCGTCGCGATGATGCTTCTATACGTAAAGCCTCGGAAGCACGAGACGAAGCGACAGAGCGAGCAGCGTTCGATTGGGGCGCGGTGCTCGAGGCCGGGTTGAACGCGTGGTGGCGAGAGCATCCACTGCACGCGGGCGCGGTGCTCGTGAAAACGGCCACTGAAGAAATTGCGCGTAGAAAGCCCATGCAGTTAATGGCCGGTGCCGCGCTTGCCGGCGCTGCCATTGTGCTCTTCAAGCCGTGGCGATTGGTATCGGCCTCGGCACTCGCAGTGAGCATCTGGCGATCGTCGAATTTCTCCAGCGTTACCTCTGACGTCTTGCAATCGGCCTCGGATGCGCTGCAAGAACGAAAGACGTGATGCGGCCCATCTTACTTACACACGACTCTTTGTTCGATGCGCGCTGCCGCACGAACGATCACTGACCCACCGACCTTGCAGCGTTTTGTCACCCACCCTCAGGAGATACACATGAAAAAAACAACTCAACTCATCGCCACTGCCGTATTCGCTGGCGTCACTTTGTTCGCCAGCGGTTGCGCGGTCGTCCGCTCGCAAGAGTCCGTCGGCGCATACGTCGACGACACAACGATTACCACGCAAATCAAGGCACGCATGGCAAAAGACACGCGCGTCGATGCAGTGTCAATCAGCGTCGAAACGCTCAAAGGCGTTGTGCAGCTGTCGGGCTTCGCGAAATCAAGCGAAGAAAAAACTGTTGCAGAGCAAATCGCACGCGAAATCAACGGCGTTCGCAGCGTTCAAAACTCCATCGCCATTCGCCGTCCATAGGCTTTCGGAGCCAAAGAAAAATCGCCCTTCGGGGCGATTTTTTTGTTCCGTGCGTCGGTTCGTGATGGCCGCGCGTGACGCGCTAACTACGCGCCTTTGAGCACTAGACGATTGTCGACGCGTGAAACGCCTTTGACTGACATCGCAATGATGCTGGCGCGGCTACGTGCGGCTTCGCTGGGCGCGGGTCCGTTCAGCGTCACTGCTCCGCCCACGGTATCGACGTTAATTTTCACGGCACTTAAGTCCGGGTCCTTCAAAAGACCGGCGGAAACTGAGGCTGTGATCGAGGCGTCTTCGCTATTCGCACTGGCGCTCGTTGCGGCTTGCTGAGCAGCATCTTTAGCGCGCTCAGTACCATCGCGCAGCGCGGCACCCGCGGAGTCGATTGACGCTTTAGCCGAGTCTTTGATGTCTTCGGCTTTTGCTTCTGTTTTCGCGACGGCGGTGTCAAGTTTTTGTCGTACGGTCTTACCGCTTTCGGCCGAATCGCAGGCGCTGAGGAGCGAGAGCGACGCGATCGCACAGGAGGCTGTTACAGCGCCCAGGCGTGCGCCAGCAGTTCTTGCAGGTGGATTTGTGTGCTTAGTCATGGGCATGAACTTTCAGGTTGCAGTCACCGCTGGCGGCGGCGCTTCGGTAGGGAAAGGGTTAAGCGGCTCCTGTACCCACAACGGATCTGTAGGGTCGTCCGGAGCGTCAGGCGCTGTTGGCAATGGCGGTGCAATAGGCTCGCGCGGCAGCGGTCGCAGCGGCGGCTCCTCGAAAGGGGCGACCGCCGCGCTGAGCTCGCCGTCACGGTCTGCTGAGCGGGTCGGCACGTGCGCGCTACAGCTTATCGACGACGTCTTTGGCGCTGTCTTTGATGATCTCTTTGGCGTCGCCAAAGTTTGCCTTCACTTTGCCGGCGATTTGCTCGGCTTTGCCTTTGGCTTCAAGCGAGTGGTCCTTGACCAGATGGCCGGTGACTTCTTTTACTTTGCCCGCTGCTTGATCCAAGCGGCCGGTGACTTGTTCTTTGTTCATGGTGAAACTCCTGAGGAACCGAGGCGTGCAGGAGCGCGCGCCCTCGTGTCCAATGTAGGTGCGACGTGATGAGCGGAACATAGGCGCGCAGGGGGGAGCGGTGTAGGACGTGACGCATATTTGTCCACGTTTCGACACGGGCGTGGCGCGTTGACGTGGAGCTTGTCGCATATTTAAAGCGCGGCGCGACAACGTGATGGGGTGAAAGTCGTGGACAAGCGCTGCCGACTACATTTAGTCCGCTATACGCGTGGCGGATTCTGAAGCATTCGGCCGCCACGATGTACGCTGGAGCGTACCGCTCTGACACGGCTTGTTCTATCGCACGTGCTCCTAGGTGGCTATGATTCATGGGGCGTTCAGCGGGTTTTGATCCACTTACGCTGAGTGGTGTGCTTGCACAGGCCACATCGCCCCAAGCCCGCCGCGTCCGGCGGAACGGGCACGTCTCTTTTGATCGCCAAGCTTTGACCTCTCCTACCTCTCACGCCATGACCCCCACCGAGCGCCGCGCGAGTACGTGGCTAGCGAGCATATTTGCGCTTCGGATGTTCGGCCTGTTTTCGCTGCTGCCAATCTTCGCGATTTACGCCAAGGATTTGCGGGGCGGGGATTCGGTTTATTTGGTAGCCCTTACTCTCGGAATCTACGGATTCGGGGAAGCGCTTCTGCAGATCACCTTCGGCGCAGCGTCTGATCGATTTGGTCGCAAGCCAGTCATTGCTTTCGGTCTGATTCTGTTCATTTCTGGCAGCGTGGTTGCCGCGCTGTCTACCTCGATTTATGGCGTTTTGGTGGGGCGTGTTTTACAAGGCACTGCGGCAATATCCTCGGCAGTGACGGCGTTGGCAGCAGATTCCACGCGCGACGAGGTGCGGACAAAGGCAATGGCGATGATCGGTGTGTCCATCGGAATGGCGTTTGTAGCGGCGATGGTGTTCTCACCGATAGTCGCTGGTCAGGTCGGGCTTGCAGGCATCTTCTGGATGTGCGCCGCGCTGGGTGTCGCCGCCATGGGTGTTCTGTTTTTCGTGGTTCCAGACACCCCTATGCGCGATGAACCCCCGGCGATGGTGCGCCACGGGGATGTGTTGTTCGATCCAAATTTGTGGCGATTGAATTTGGGAGCGTTCGCGCTGCATGCTTGTCAAG
>JAKPSO010000160.1 GCA_029571495.1 Pseudomonadota bacterium | reverse complement strand
CCCATCAGGCGCCATCACGCTCGCGTAGGCACTACTGCCGTCGGCGGAAGGCGCGAAGCTGAACTTGCCACCGCCGATTCCTGCCGGGCCGCGAAACGTAGTGTCTAAGCCAGGAATGTTCGGATCCTTGCGCAGAAAGCAAAACTCTCGGTTAGCGGCCACGTTGTCGCATTGACCGACAACCAACACTTTGCCGTCCGGCTGCAAGTGCGCAGACACCGGTTGGTCGTAGGCAGGTCCGATCGCAGTCGTCGTTCCGGTCCCATCAACGGTGCCGTTGTCGTTGAATCCCTGAAAGCAGAAATCCTCATTACACATCCCGACTACGTAAAAACCGGTGTCTGGACGAAGCACAACTGAATACCCGAGGTCAAGGCCCGCCGTCCGACTCGTAATGAACCTGCCGCTGTCGCTGAGCGCTGGCCCAACGAGCGTTGTGTCCCAGGCGCCGGTGGTCGTGAAGCGCGCCACGCAAAACTCGATACTGGCACCAAGACCACACGAACCCGCAACCAGAATGCGCCCGTCCGGCAAGAGTGCCATCGAGTAAAGATAGTCTTGACCAGTGCCGATAGCCACATGGAAGCGGCCACCGCCCGTACCGTTCGGCCCGACAAAAGTCGTGTCGAGGGAGCCCGTCGAGGTGTACCGCGCGAGGCAGAAGTTTTTCTTACCGCCGCTCGCCGCGCTGTCGCAGGTGCCCGCGACGAGGATTTTTCCATCGCGTTGGATCGCGACCGACAGTACGTTGTCATTCCCGGGGCCAATAAAAGTCAAAAGCTTCCCGGTTCCATTGAACGTCGTGTCGAGCGATCCGTTCTTGTTCAGGCGGACTATGCAGACGTAATAAAAAGTTGGATTCTTGCAAGCTCCCGCGACGACGATCTTGCCGTCGGGCTGGATCGCGATTGACGACGGCGAGTCGTCGCTTGGATTGCCGGCGACAAACGAAATCGGGTTGTGCGCGCTTGCAAACGCAGCATCGTGATCACCCGGGACAGCGCCGACCGGTCGCAGTGCACCTAAGCACAGGCACAAAATTACTGAGATATGGCGGAAGTTCATAACGATCCTCTTTTCTCTGTGCAAACCCAATTCATGACGAGCGACGCATCATCAGCGTAACGGTCGCACGTCTACAGGCTGCGGTGCGAACCCGTCGGTAAAAAGACGCGATTTCTTCTTATTTTGTGCCAAAGCGGGCGATCAATTCGCTACCCATCCGTTTGACGTCGGCAGCAGGAACGCGATCTTCGCAACGAAAAAGCCCCGCTAGCGGGGCTTTTTTACATGGCGGACGCGCGTCGTTACGCGGGAGCTTGCAGTTGGACCACGCAGCTCGAACCCGCGGGCATGACCAAGCCCACAGTACATGTGGTTCCCGACGCGATGCTGAGACCGCCGGGATTGTTGAGGTTTACGCCACGCAACGTGATCTGCTGCCCCGTCGTGTTGTTGAACTGCATGGTGTAGTTGTTCGCACCACTCGGCGCGCTTCCGAAGATCACCGTCGTCGGGCTGGCGACGATATTGATGATGTATGGCAACTGCACAATCGCGGTAGCGTTGGGCGAGCTTAACGACGCGACGACGGCGACGCCCGCAGCAGCGATGA
>JAKPSO010000704.1 GCA_029571495.1 Pseudomonadota bacterium | reverse complement strand
AGCCGCAGTATTCCGGGCAACATTCGCCCGAGCAGTGATCGTGACGTAGCCGCCCTCGGCGCACGCAATCCCTACTTCATGGCCAACGGAAAATGTCCGGCGCGCCACGTGCAAATCGGCAAGCAGTGTTTCTTCGACTACGCCTCGACGCTCGAAATTTATCCTGAACAATCGCGCACCAGCGCAATGGCATCGTTCAACGCGAAGCTCAACGCCAACCACACCTTGTTTGGCGAATTTTTGTACTCAGAGTCGAACCTGATTTCTCGGATCGCCGCGCCGCCCGTGGATATTCCAATCGCCACCACAAGCCCGTTTTACTCGGTGCCAGCAGGCCTTGGCTACAAGGACAACGTGACGGTTCGTTGGCGTATGTGGGACGCGGCCAATCGCACCACCGACGACACGGGCAAGGCTACCCACTTCGCATTCGGCAGCAAGGGCACGATGGCCGGCTGGGACTACGCGGCAGCGCTGACGCACTCCGAAAACAAATGGGTCGAAAAGTACACAGCGGGATGGCTTAAATCCAACGAGCTTCTGGCTGCGCTGAGCGCCGGAACGCTCAATCCATTCGTTGAGCCGGGCAAGCAGTCGGCGGCTGGTTTGGCCACGATTGGCGGCGCCGTCTACAGCGGTGTGTACAAAGCCGCAGACACGGGCCTCACGATGGTTGACCTCAAGGCATCGCGCGAGCTGTTTAGCGCACCAGGCGGCGCTGCAATGATCGCAGCAGGCGCGGACTTCCGTCGCGAATCTAACAAGTACTCGCCGTCAGACATTGCGCAGGCTAAGGGTAACGTTATCGCGGGTGACAGCGCAGCTGAGCGACCCTATGACCTCGCTCGAAATTCGTGGGGCGTGTTTACCGAGCTAGCGGTGCCGCTGACCAAAACGTTCGAAGTAACGGGCGCTTTGCGCCATGATCGCTACTCTGATATTGGTGGCACGACAAATTACAAGTTGGCCGGTCGTTGGCAGCCAAGCAAAGAGATTTTGGTACGCGGTTCGGTTGGTAGCGGCTTCAAAGCGCCGAGCCTTGCTCAGGGTTCCAACGTTAATCAACTCTACGGCGTCACCGCTGGATCCTACTCTTGCCCCTTCGCCGCCTCCGACGCGATGGCGAAATTCTGTGTGCCCGGTTCGACGCAGTACAACGTCTTTGCCGAAGGTTCACCGAATCTGAAACCCGAAAAGTCTCAGCAGTTCAATTTCGGCATTCGTATCGAACCGTCGCCGATGGCCTCGATCGGTCTGGACTACTGGGCAATCAACCTGAAGGATCGTATCGGCCAACTTGACGAGAGCGTGATTTTTGGTAACCCTGTCTCGTATCGTCACCTGTTCACGACCTACAAGGATCCGACCTCAGGTTCGACCGACTTGGCTATCTTGTTGAAGAATGAGAACTTGGGCCAGCAGAAAACCGCGGGTATCGACCTTGATGTCGCTTTGCGGTTTAAGACGCCGGTTGGCCAGTTGACGTCGCAAGCGTTGCTGACCTACTTGGTTAAGAACGACTATCAACGTGAACGCAACGGTGCCTACTTCTCGGACGTCGGCAATTTCAACGATGGTGCCGTCTCCTTCCGCGTGCTGGGTCGTTGGGTGAACTCTCTTGAGTATGGCAAATGGACACACAGCGCCACGGTCAACTACAAGTCCGGATACGGCGATCAATTCCAGTCCGCAGAAGATTGCTTGATTTCTGACGCTAACGGTGACTGTGTTGACATTCGTCGTCAGGTAAAACCGTACGTCACGATGGACTGGCAGACGGTTTATCAGCACAACAAAAATCTTCGCTTGACACTCGGCGTGCTGAACTTCCTCGATCAAGACCCACCGTTGAGTGTGAAAACTGTCGGTGGTCATCAACTCGGCTACGACAATCGCTACACCGATCCACGTGGTCGCACGTTCTACGGTCGCCTTGCGTACACGTTTAAGTAACGACGTCGGCGCGTAGCGCGCATCAAACGCGTCACCTTCGGGTGGCGCGTTTCTTTTCTAGGGTTCACTTTGTAATCGTGTCACACAAGTACCGTGGCTTAGATCTAGTCGCGGATGAGTCGCACGAGTTTGTCGTCCCGCGCGCGCGGTCACAGATTCCTTGCCGTAGCGACTCTCAATAATTTCGACAATTTCGCGCGAGCAACGCGTTTGATTTCACGCCGCCAACGACCGCGCTCGCAGCGGGCGTCGGAACCTGTTGTAGCGTGTAGTTTGTCGCTGAGTTACATTCTCACCATCTCAATCAAATCGTCACGTACCGCTACCGCGATTCGTGACGCCACCAAGGTCCAAGGAGCTATCCGTGTCCAATAAGTTCGTGACTTACGTTAACCGCGCTACCAGCGCGTCCGTGGCAACTGCAGTCTTGTGCGTATCGCTGATCAGCGCGCCACTGTCGGTTTCGTTTGCACAAACACCCGCACCGGCGCCCGCTGCCGCCGCGCCTGCTGCACCCGCGACGGCAACTACACCCGCCGCTGCTCCCGCCCCGGCTGCTGCGCCAGCGCCCGCATCGACAGGCTTCCAACCTGGCAAGACCACGGTCGAGAAAGTCGAGAACCCCTACGGCATTAAAGCTCTGTGGAACGAGGGTGACGTTGTCGCCAAGACGACGCTGATCATCATGATCATCATGTCGGTGGGTACGTGGTACATCATGATTGCGAAGCTTTTGGAATTGGCCAAGATTGGTCGCCAAGCTAAAGAAGCAGACGAAACGTTTTGGTCGGCCCCCTCTGTTGCCCAAGGCGCTCAATCGTTGAAAGAACAGAGCCCCTTCCGCTTCCTCGCCGATGCCGGCCTCGAAGCCACTAAGAAGCATGAAGGCCTATTGGCTCATATTGGTTTCTCTGACTGGGTCTCGCAATCCATTCAACGCGCCACTGATGCCGTGCAAAGCAATATGCAAAACGGTCTGGCCTTCTTGGCGACTGTCGGTTCTACAGCTCCATTCGTTGGTCTGTTCGGTACTGTGTGGGGCATCTATAACGCACTCGTAAAAATCGGTGTTTCTGGTCAAGCGTCCATCGATAAGGTCGCCGGCCCCGTCGGCGAAGCACTCATCATGACCGCCATCGGTCTCGCGGTGGCCGTTCCTGCTGTGCTTGGCTACAACTTCATCGTGCGTAAGAACAAGACGACGATGGACAAGATTCGTAACTTCGGTTCTGACCTGCACAGCGTACTTATCGCCTCCAGTGGCAAGAAGTAACCCGTCGCCCATCACCAGACGACAGGAGCCTAAATCATGGGCATGAACGTTGGCAGCGCCAATGGCGACGAAGATCAAGTCAACTCCAGCATCAACACGACGCCGCTCGTCGACGTGATGTTGGTGATGTTGATCATCTTCTTGATCACCATTCCAGTGGTAACGACCTCCATCAAGGTGCAGTTGCCGAAGGAAGAAATTCAAATCCGCGAGTCGAAACCAGAAAACGTTGTTATCTCCGTCAACGCGGATAGCAAGATGTTTATGTACGACACACCGATCGTGGACATACGCGACCTGACCGAGCGCCTCAAAAAGGTTTCTAAGCTCGACCCTCAGCCTGAAGTTCATATCCGCGGCGACCTCACCGCGACGTACGACGGCGTCGGTCGTGTCATCTTCGCTGCCCGCTCTGCAGGCATCTCGAAGATCGCGTTTTTGACAGAACCCGCAGCAAAAGGCGAGTGATCCTCGACTGATGCGCTACATCCTTTAAGGACACAAACCTATGGGAATGAACCTAGGAAATTCGGGCGGGAGCAATGGTGACCCGGACGTCATGGTCGACATGAACACGACGCCGCTCATCGACGTGATGTTGGTGTTGCTCGTGATGCTGATCATCACGATTCCGATTCAGTTGCACTCCATCAACATGAACATGCCGCCGCCGAGCGCCAACAAGCCTTTGGTAGAGCCGGAAGTCGTGAAGCTAGACATCGACGAGAAGAATCTCGTGTATTGGAATGGCGTTGTGATGAACAGTCGCGCAGAGCTTGAGGCCAAGATGACCGCCGCTGCAGCGCAACCCGTACAGCCGGAAATACACCTGAGACCCAACAAACTTGCCAAGTACGAAATGGTCGCCTATGTCATGGCCGCCACGCAGCGACTTGGGCTGGTGAAGATGGGTATCCTCGGCCACGAGCAATTCCTTTAAGCGCACTAGACGCCAAAAGCTGAAGCACAGAAAGCGCTCAATCGAATGGATTACACCTACAAACCCGCAAGCTCAAATAAGCGCACGGTCGCAGTACTCGCCGTGGTCGCTTTGCATGCCTTCATCGTCTACGCCTTGGTGACTGGCCTTGCGCGAAAAGCCGTTGAAGTGATTAAAAAGCCTTTAGAGGCAAAGATCGTGGAAGAGGTCAAGCTACCGCCGCCGCCTCCACCGCCACCGCCGCCACCGCCGCCGAAGGTACAAAACCTGCCGCCGCCACCGCCACAAGCTCCTCCGCCGCCGTTCGTGCCGCCGGTTGAGGTCGTGGTCCAAGCGCCGACGGCACCAACGATTTCGGTGACGACGTCGGAACCGCCAAAAGCGGAATACAAGATCGCGCCTCCGGCGCCGCCAGCACCGCCGGCACCGCCAGCGCCGCCAGCACCGCCGAAACCAGCTCTCACTCGAGTCGGTATTAGTTCGTTGCCGCAAGCGTGTCGTCCGGATTCACCACCTGTTCGTGACATGAACAAAGCAGGTGTTGATCGCGTGGAGGGGACGATCCTTGCGACGGTTAACGGTGACGGAACCTTCGGCAACGTTCGTGCTGGCAATATCAACCCCGGCAATTTGCGCAACGCAGTTCAGCGCACTTTTGCCACTGTACTTACGGACCCTGCTTGTAAGACCAAGGCAGAAGGCGAGAAGTACGAGGTTGAGATTCCGTTCCTCATGAAACTCGACTAGCGTACGCACCGCTTTTCGAGCAAACGCCCCGCGAGCTTCCAGCTAGCGGGGCGTTTTTATTTGCGTCGTTGTTTCGTGTTCAGCGTCAACGACGGTTGGTTCGGAATCGTGACGTGTGTCGGTTCGCGCGCATGAATTCGTCAGCTCGCCTGATGGTCGCGAGATAATCGTGTCAATTCAATACGGAGGCTTGACATGAGAAAGAACGCGCTTAAGCAAAAAATGGCTCGCGGCGAATGCACGACGAACGGTTGGTGCGCGCTCGGCTCGGCATACAGCGCGGAGCTCTTGGGCCACGCGGGGTTTGATAGCGTCACCGTCGACATGCAGCACGGCATGTTCGATTTCTCGCAAGCGCTCTTGATGTTGCAGGCGCTGTCGTCGACTCCGGCGGTACCCATCGTGCGAACGCCGTGGAACGACACTGCGGTGATCATGCATATGCTTGACGCGGGCGCATACGGAATCATCTGCCCGATGATCAACA
>JAKPSO010000693.1 GCA_029571495.1 Pseudomonadota bacterium | reverse complement strand
TGACTCTTTGCCTTGTGAATTGAGCGACGCTTAACGCGCCGCGTTCTGCAATTTTTGTTTTCGCTCGGCCGTGTAATCCCACCACGGGCGCGCGTCTTCGCCGTTCATAAATCGCGTGACGGAAATGAATACATCCATCACGCACGGGTCGTGGCGCACGCCGGTCTTTTCGCAGAGCGCGTCGTACATCTCGTACGGGCAGCGCCCCGCTAACTGAGCCGGCGCGTGAATGCCCAACAGCCTTAAGTCCGCCGCGCTCGCCGGGCCGATGTTTGGCAAATCGGTGAGTTGCGCGACACGCTCACGGACGACGAGGCTGGGGTTCATCGCGTCCTAATTGTCCGAATGCAAGCCCACGCGGTTGCCTTCGCAATCGCCGAAGTGCGCAAAGTGGCCCATGCCCGGCGGCAACGCCGTCTTCGGCGTAACGACCGTGCCGCCCGCTGCGACCACGCGCTCCAAGAACGGATTCAAATCGTTGCCAGCGCTGAGGTACACAACCGCTCCGTTGGCTGCGGGGACGTAGCCGTCTTGGCTCACGACTGCGCCGTTGATCGAACTGTCGCTGCCCGGAAACACCGCCAAATCACCGCCGATGTTCTCGCGACGAAGCGACACTTGAAACACCGCTTCATAGAACTTCACCGCCCGCTCAAAATTCGACGCGGGGATTTCAAACCAAACTGCATTACCGATCATTTCTGTCTTCCTAAGTAGTTGTTGAACACAGAAGAATTGTTTGCGCCTGCTCCTGACAGCATTGTGTCAGGAGTGTTGTGGCGACCCCAATGCGCCGGTCACGCTACTTAAGCGTCACGCCAAATAGTCGTTCGGCATTGCGATGCGCCACTTTGAGCGCCACATCGCGCGGCAATTCCGCGAGCCAGCGTTGGTAGTAGTCCATGATCTCGCCATACTGCGCCCAGCGCTCTGTGACCCAGCAATCGGAACCGAGCAAAAAACGGTCGGGATAGGCCATGAACAGCGTGCGCCACTGCTTCGAAAGCTTTCCGTCGTCGGTGACGTCATTGCGGTAGGAGAGCTCGCCCATCAGGTGCGCATGTTGTTTCATGAGCGCGGCGACGCGTTCGGTGGGCACGCTAAAACCGGTATGCGCCCAGATGACCTTTGCCTTCGGATTGAGCATGAAGATGTGTGCGAGCGCAGCTTCATCGCTGTGCGCATGCAGCCACAGGTCATGCTTCTGCGCGAAGGCCACGATTTGCGCGAACTCTTTCGACTTCGCTTCGTCGCCGTAGAGGTGAAATTCACCGATGCCACGTACCTTGCCCTTCATCGCGCCGTCGGCGAATTCGCGCTCGATCATCGCCACGATTTCCGGGTTGCGATGCCAAGTGCCGTAATCCGCGCGGTCACGATACACACGGATGAACGGCACTACGGTGAGCGCCGCCGGCGCGGCTTTCATCAACAGCACCGAGCCGTCGTTTGGTCGGGATGTTGCGAGGATGCCGCGCACATTGCTCTGACGAAAAACCTCCAGCACTTTGGCTGGCGGATAACTCTCGCGCGCCTCAACGTTGTAGTGCAGGTGGGCGTCGAACACCGGGAGCGGTTCCACGGCATGAACGCACGTCGAGAAAATAACAAGACCAAACAATCCAAGGATCATTCTCAACATGTTTCGCACCTCTTTTCTGTTGGTCTCATAGCTGCCAACGCGCAGCATAGTCGAGGCGACTCGGGAATCACACACTCTCTGAGCCGCACGGCGCAGTTCACCAAAAAAATTGCTCGCCATGGCGCACGTTTGGATCGCTTTGCGTCCTTGCTCTATGGTGTTACGTGCGAAATTGGCGTGTTGACAAACGAATATGACACGCCTACGATGTACTAGTCAGATTTATTTGATCATGTCGCCGCGCAATATGGCGGGCCAAGCGCCCGGTCGTAATCTGCGCTGCATTTTTCTAAAGTTAGGGGGTGTAAGTGAAACGATTGCGAAGACTCGCGACTATCGTCGCGTCAATCGGTATTGCGTGTGCGAGTGCTTTGGCACAAGTCAACGTCGGAGCGGGCTCTAGCTGGTCGCTCGGAGACGCTGCGATCGATTGGGGATGCAGCGACGTCGCCGTTAACGGCACCTTGGACGTGCAGGCTGCTGTCACGGCTAACGCCGATTCGGTACTGATCAACGGCGGGGGTTCCGTCTCGGGCGGAACCGGCACACTCGGCCTCACTGGTGATTTCACCAACAATGGAACCTTCGCCAAAGGCACGGGTACTGTCGCAATCCGAGACGGTTGTGCCAACACAACCTCCACCATCGCGGGCAGCCAGAGCTTTAACGCGCTCGCGGTGACCACATCAACTGCCAAAACGCTGCTTTTTAGCGCAGATTCAACCACCAGCGTCGGCGCGGGTTTACTGACGCTTCGGGGCACTGCTGGAAACCTACTCAAGATTCGATCCACGAGCCCGGGCTCGCAAGCGCGGATGTTCCTCAACGGTACGCAGAACATCGGCTATGTTGATGTTGCGGACAATCGGGGCACGTTGTTGGTACTTGCGCCGGGTGCTCCGGCAGCTTCGAACTCGGTTAATTCGGGCAACGTAATGAACTGGTTTGATGTGCTTCCCATCATTCCCACCCTGTCCACGCTGGGTCTGATTCTGTTGGGCCTCATAGTGGCCGCGTTTGGCGTAGCCCGCGCCGGTCGTAAACACAACTCTACTTCGGGGCTTGCGCCGTGAACACAGACTACAAGCCCCTAAATCGAGGAACTAAATCATGAAAATCAGCCTCTTGATCGCACTATCGGGCGCGCTTGCATGTGCAGTCGCATCGGCTCAATTAGCGTCTGACCAGCCAGCGCCCGCACGCCCTTCCGGCGCGACGGCACTCGCCAGCGCGCCGCCGCCGCTGGTGTCGGACCAGACAGCACCCGCAAATACAGCGGCAGCGCAAGCGCCGTCGGGTCCGACGACGGTGCTGCCTTCGTCGCAACCTGCAGGCGTACCCAATAGCGGCAGCAAGCGTGCCGTTACTGCCGCAACCCAACGTGCGCCAGCTAGCGCGAATGGCGGACTGTCAAGCCGGGTGACTGCGGGTACCACGTCGACAGCAACCAGCGAGAAGCAGTAGCGCCACGCCGTTTAGCCACACACCTAATTTCTGTTACTCACTTTTTTTGCATTTCCGGGAGTTCCCATGAAACTTCGTAGTTCAAATGTTCGTTCCACCGTTCGCGCTCTTTTCGCGCTGTCACCCCTTGTTGCCGGTCTTGCGATGGCTGCTGATGTTGTCGTCGCGCCGACGGTAGGGAGCAGCTTTGTCGTGAAGAACACAGCGGCAACTGATCGGTTTCGCGTGACAGAAGCAGGCGCGGTATCGATGCCGTCTGTGCCTTCCGCCGCGACCCAATCTATCGCACTGTGCGCCGACGTGGTGGGCGTCCTCGGCCCGTGCGCTGCCAATGCCGGTTTCTCGCTGCCTTTTGCAGCGACTGTTAACAACGCGTCGACGCTGTTTGACGTGACGCAGTCGGGTACCGGTGGAGCGTTGAAGGGCGCGATCACCAGCCCCGCCAATAACGGTGCGGCAGTCCGCGGCGAGACGGCCGGCTTGGGCTATGGTGTCTTCGGAAGAGCCACGAGTTCCAACGGCCACGCAGCGTTCTTCGATATTAGTAATCCGTCCAGCGCCTCGACGGTCGCATACGTTTCGACGGATGGCGTTGGCGGCGGCATCAATGTCACTTTGTCCAACCCAAGTAACGGAGCGCGTGCCGTTGATGTGAATCAGTCTGGTGTCGGTCCGGGCGTTTTCGCCACCAGCGCGGGTGGAAACGCGGTCTGGGGAATCGCGTCCTCCATCTCCGCAGCCGGCGTCATCGGCGACAACACGTTTGGCGA
>JAKPSO010000678.1 GCA_029571495.1 Pseudomonadota bacterium | reverse complement strand
GCTGATCGTCGCTGCCTCAAAATCACCTAGCAAAAAACCCGAAATGCTGCAGGCGTTGGTGAAAGGACATGTGGTGATCATCGCCACGTGGACTTCCGGCGCTTCGCGTAGCATCAAAGTGCAAGACTTTATGCGCGACGGAAAATCGTTCATTCCGATTTTTTCTGATCAACAGCACTTCAAGGACGAAACCAAGGGCTCGGGCTTCGAGAGCAAGGGCGTGTCGATCGATGCGAATATGCTCGCGTCGATCATCAAAGGCGACGAGACCTTCGTGCTCAACCCCGGCAGTAAGACGCCGGTGGACATTCACGCCAAGGAATTGAAAGCGCTGATCGACGCAAGCCGGCTGCCAAAGTAAGGCTGCTGGCCCGCTTAGCGGCGGCTTTTTTCCCGCGGTGGCTGCGACCAAATGCGCGAAGTGGTGCCAGTGTTGAACGCTGAAGAGCCGGTGCCAAATGCCACATAATGTGTCATGCCGAAATTCGTAGCCCTGCTCCGCGGCGTCAACGTCGGTGGCGCAAAACGCGTACCGATGGCCGAGTGGCGCGGTCTGCTGGAAGAACTCGGCTACACCGATGTGCGCACGTTACTCAACAGCGGCAACGCGGTGTTCGACAGCACGATTCGAGCGAGCGCAACGCACGAAACGCGCATCGCTGCGTCGCTCTTGGACGCGATGCAACTTGAGGTTCCGGTCGTGGTGAAGTCAGCGAAGGAATTCGTTGCGATCGAAGACGAAAATCCGTTGACCGCCGTAGCGATCGATCCGTCGCGCTTGCTTGTCACGTTTGCGCGCGACGTCGCCGCGCTGCAGGGGCTTGCGCCATTGCTTGCGTTGGTGACGCCGCCCGAAGATTTTCGCATCGGAAAAGAGGCGGCCTACCTCTGGTGCCCGAACGGAATTTTGCAGAGCAAAGCGGGCGACGCGTTGCTCGGGAAAGCCGGGAAGGCCGTCACCACGCGCAATTGGGCGACGGTACAGAAAATATCGGCCATGTTGCGCGAGTAACTCGCCACCGGCGCGTCAGCGGTGCGACAATTCGACGGTTGTTTCGTCGCCGCAAAGGAAACTTCACATGAAATTTTCCAAGCTCTTGATGGCTTTTGTTGTCACCGGATTGTTGTCCGCTTGCGCGACTGCTCCTTCTGCACCTCCGCTCACGCTCGACGCGCTTGTCGAGAGTGCGCAGAAAGGCGCGTCGCCGGAATCGCTGTTGGCGACGCTTAGAACGTCCCGCGTCGTGTTTGGGCTCGTCGGGTCTGACTTTCCGAAACTCAAGGAGCGCGGATTGCCCGACGCGGTGCTCGATGAACTACTGCGCCGCGAAGTCCTGGCGGCTCGCGATGAGCAGTGGGTGCGCGTACCACCGCCAATGTGGCTATATCGTCGTTGGCCGACCTCCGCGCTCGACGGCGACTGGTACGTGCGGCGACCGTTTTAACGGCCTAAGAATCGCCGACGACGCGATTGCGGCCGCCCGCCTTCGCGCCATAGAGACGATGATCCGCGCGGGAAAGTGCGTCGTCTGCAGTCTCATTTGGCATGTACGTCGTGACACCGATGCTGACCGTGACGTCGTGCTGCGAGCCCGGAAGCATGATGGGCATATCCGACACCGCGTCGCACAAACTTTCGCACAACACAACGGCCTCGGCCGGTCGAGCGTTAGGCAGCAGGACGGCGAATTCTTCACCACCCATGCGCGCTACGATGTCGCCCGCGCGCAGAGCGCCGCGCAGACGACTTGCGACCTCCACCAACACTTTGTCACCGGCCGCATCGCCGTAGCCGTCATTGATGCGCTTAAAGTGATCAATGTCGAGCATCGCGATGCACAGCGGCTCGCCGAAGCGTTCCGCACGCCGACATTCTTCGGTCATGCGCTCGAAGAAATCGCGACGATTCGGTAGCCCCGTCAACGCGTCCTCGCGCGACTGGCGGTACAACTCGTCGGTGCGTGCACGCCGCTCGGCGGCCTCAATGGCGAGCGCAGCGTGCGACTGCGCGAGCTCGTCTCGAAGTCGATGCTCTTCGCGCGCCGCTTGTCGCGCGGCCTCAAGTTCGGCCATCAGCGCGGACGCCCGCATGCGCGTGTTCGCACGATGGTCTAGCCACAAACGTTCGCGTTCGCGCAGTTGCTTGTAGGCGTCGAGCGCGACCGCTGCGTCGCCTACCGCTTCCGCGCATTCCGCAAGCAGACTCCAAGCTTTCACCTCCTCGTCGAGCGCGCGGTTCTCGGCAAGTTCTGGGATGATCTCTTGCAGAGCTCGCATCGCCGCCACGTGATCGCTGCGTGCGCAGGAGAGTTCCGCTGCCGCGAGCTTGACGTCTTGCGCGCTGCGTTTCCAGTTGACACCGGCCGCGCCGCGCGAATGCAGGTCGAAGGAATGTTCGGCGTCGTCGAGGCGGCCCATCGCCATCAGCGTTCGCCCCCGCCCGCCAGTCAGCGTTGGCACCAGCGATTGGAAGCCGTTCGTAACTGCGATGTCTATCGCGCGATCGAATGACGCGAGCGATTCTGCGTGCCGGCCGAGGTTGCGCAGATTGAGCCCCGTGTTATTGAGCACACGAACTTGACCGAGGTAATCGCCCATGTCCTCAAACGCGGCAAGTGCAACCGCGTAGTGCCCGAGCCCGATCTGATGGTCATGGCAGCGCGAATGCACAACACCCATCGAAAGGCGTGTCGAAGCGATACCGCGTAAATCGTCGGCGCGAGAGAACGCCGCGAAGGCCTCTTGCAGCGCGTCTAACGCCTCCGCGAAGCGTCCCAGCGTCTCGTACGCAACACCCAAGGTTGCCGTGAGCGAAGCGCGATCCAACGTGGTGAAC
>JAKPSO010000642.1 GCA_029571495.1 Pseudomonadota bacterium | reverse complement strand
CTCGCCGGCTGGACGTTGCGCAAATCTATTCGTAGCGAAATCGCAGCTTGGACGAAACGCACCGGGCTTGATCGTGCGCCTCAGGCGCCTGCGCAGCTGCGCGCACCTGCCGTCGAGCCCGTGCAACCGCCGTCGCAACCGGCGTTCCCGCCGATTCCTGGGGCACCGGCGCCGCTCGCCGCTACGTCGGCCAGTGCCGATGCACCCGCGATCGCTGCAGCATTGAAACTCACACCAATTGCGCCTGACGCGACGGACAAATCGTTCACAACAGAACGCCTTAGCACCACACCGGGAGCCGCTCCTGAACAGGCCACGAGCGAACAGACGGGCTACAGCTCAATCAACCAATCGAAATCGTTACCGCGCGATCCTGACCCGATCAGCACTGCGCTAGCGAAAACGAAGGCTTGGTTGCTCGGCGGCAATACTGTGGCACGCGTCGGCGCGATCGTGCTGTTTATCGGCCTTGCCTTCCTCGCGAAGTGGGCTGCGGAGCACTCGTTGTTTCCACCGGAACTTCGGCTCGCGGGCATTGGTCTCGTGGGGATCGGTCTGCTCGTACAAGGATTCCGTCTAGCGCGCACCAACACGGACGACGTGAAGCGCAACAACTACGCAGTGTTGCTGCAAGGATTGGGCGTTGCGGTGCTCTACCTCACGGTGTTTGCAGCATTCAAGTTGTACGCGTTCATCGCCCCGCTGGCGGCGTTCGTACTGATGGCGGTGGTCTGTGCGCTCTCCACTTTGCTCGCGCTGCTGCAAAACAAGCAACCGCTTGCGCTCGTTGGGTTCGCGGGCGCGTTCGCCACACCGATCTTGCTCTCGACCGGCGAGGGCAATCACGTCGCGCTCTTTTCGTATTACCTGTTGCTCAACGTCGCGATCGGCGGCGTCGCTTGGCTGCGTGCGTGGCGCGCGCTCAATTTGCTCGGATTCGTGTCGACGTTTCTCGTCGCGACGCTGTGGGGCGTTTTGAAATACAACCCGACACATTACGCCTCGACGCAGCCGTTCCTCGTCGCGTTCTTCGCGATATACGTGTTGATCGGGCTGTTCTACGCGCTTCGACATTCAGAGAAGGCAAACAATCCACTTGACGGCATGCTGATCTTTGGCACGCCTATCGTGAGCTTTGCGTTGCAGACACAACTCGTGGCGCACTACGAATATGGCGCGGCAATTTCGGCGGTAATCACGAGTGCGATTTATGTATTGCTCGCGTTCTTCACCCGCAGCAGAACACAGCCCGTGGCGCAGTGGCTCACGTTGAGCTACGCCGCGCTCGCGCTCGTTTTCGCGACGCTCGCGGTACCGCTCGCACTCGATGGACGACTCACAGCGGCGGTGTGGGCCATTGAAGGCGCGGGCGTGTTTTGGCTCGCGACCAGGCAAGGTCGGTGGATGGGGCAAGCGTTCGGTGCGGCGATGCAGTTTCTTGCCGCTGTGGCGTTCGCGCAGTCCTTTGAGCCCGCGGCGACGCATCCGACTGCCGCGTTCGCTAACAGCGAATTTGTCGGCGCGTTGATGCTCGCGCTTGGCAGTCTTTTGATTTCTTGGTGGACGTTCCGCGACACGCAAGGCGCCACAGACGAAACGACAGATGACACATTCGCACGCGGCACCACAGCGAACGACGAAGTCTCGTTGAAACGCGCAGCGAACCCGCTCTTCTTCCTCATGGGCTTCGCGTGGGTGCTCTACGGCGTGTGGAACGAAGTGTTGTCGCCCGCGCTTCACTTGACGGATTCCGCGCGACTCGCGTGGTTTACGTTCAGCGGCGTCGCGGCAGCGGCGCTGGCGTTCCTTGCGTGGCGGAAAACGGGTTGGTCGAGTGCGCGGTTCCCAACGTTTGCAACTTTGCCGTTTTTGTTGTTGTGTGCGACAGCGCAGCTCGTGTTCGTTCCGCGCGCGAATCTCTGGTTTGATTTATCGCTGTGGCCTGCGTGCTTCGCGCTGCATCTCGTGATGCTGCGCGGCGTGGATGCGCTCGCGCCGCAACGCTGGTGGCGCATCGTGCATGTCGGCAACACGTTGCTGCTCGTGTTGCTGATCGGTGGCTTCCTGAACCGTGCCATCGTCGCAGCAGGTCTGGGTCACACGGATT
>JAKPSO010000637.1 GCA_029571495.1 Pseudomonadota bacterium | reverse complement strand
ATACCGAAAACCAGCTTGACGTCCTTCGAGGTGATCATCTGGTACTCTTCGAGTGCTCGGTCAAGTCTTTCAGGCTCGAAGCCCAGGAAGAAGACACCAGCTTCGACTTCCTCGCTGGACAGATCGACAATCGCGTTGGGGATGGCAACATAGCCGCGCGTCGGTTCGGACAGGGCGAACTGGTCGGCGCCTTTGCTAACCCGCGTGTATTCCCCCGGTTCGACGTAGATGATATTCACTGTCGTCGCGCCACTGGCCAGCAACGCGTTGGCGGCGCAGAACAGCTCCGCGAAGCCGAGCGTAGTGGCTTCCAGAAACACTTTGCGCCAGTCGTATCCACTGAGCAACTCAACTGCCAGGTCACTCGGTTTCGTTTCGCCGCCGACTGTAAGGGACATGTCTTCGACACCAAAACTGAGCATCACGCGGGCGTCCTTCGGCGCGCACCCGCATGCCGACTCACCGCGCTCATCAAGCTCCTCGCCGTGCAACAGGACGATGTCGTCTGGAAGACTGAGGTCGGCGGCGCTGCTTCCAGAGACTGAAAAGAACCGGACCCTCATGACAACAGCAGGCCGAGCTGAAGCGCATCGGTATCCGACAGCTGGCGCGCAAGCCCGCGCGCGAGATCGCGGTACTCATTCTCGTTGCCCATGATAAGCATGTGAAACTGCTCCACTGATATTTCTAGCTTGCGCTTTCGTCTGTAGCTGATCTGAAAGTATGGCGCGTAGATTGGATTCAGCTGATAGTCCACGATATCCTGGCCAACCCCCGATTTGGATTTGGTTTCCAATTGCTCGACCAAAACCCCGTGCCGTAGCGCCTCCGCGATGAATGCTAGCTCGTCACCCTGCAAAGGACGGCCGCCAGAGTTGATTGTGAACTGATTTTGCTCAGGCTCGCTCATCGCAGGGCTGGCTTGCAGTGCTCTGAAAATGCTTCCTAACCTGAGCACAAACACTCGTAACTGCTCGCCGAAACGCCCGAAGGTACGGATTTCCTTGATCAGCTGTTCGGAGGCGTCATAGGCCGCCCGGCATTGAATATCAACTGCATAGGGTGGTTCAATCTGATCGCGCAGCTCTGCGACCTCGAGAGTTTTGTAGCAAAGGATTAGAAAATTCCGAAGGTTGTTGTTCGACATCGTGCAAAGCGTGTCGAAGCCACTGTACAGCGGACATTCGCGGGCGAATGGCCGATACAGCTCCAAAATCGCCCCGAAGAGATTGTTGTGTATCCATGTGGACTCGAAGGAGCCTTTGCGGTTCTTGGAGAATTTCTTGAGCTCCGCCAGAACATTGTCTGGAAGCAGCGTTTCCCGGTTTAACAACGCGGGGAGCGTCACCAACGCTTCCGCAGGCGCACCTTCAAACAGGAAGTCCTCAACAGCCAAATTGCTCCTGCGATCCTTGAGTGCCTTGCTTATCCGGCGATAAAGGCTTTCCTTCAGCGTCTGAACTTGAAGCGCGTTCGCTGCAATTTGCTTGTCAGTGACGTCGGGAAATCGCGTGCGCATGTCCGCGACGACCTCCCTTTGGTACTGGGGCTTCTGGCGCTCGGCTAGACGTGCATGGGAACAAACAACGTCGAGCAACTCACTATCAAATCGCCCAGCCGCAATGTCCAGGTTGCCGAGGAAAACCTCGGCAAAGAATGGCATGGCAGCTCCGCTAAGCTCCAGATAGTAGTCGAGGTCAACCAACCGGTAGTCGTGGGTGGCGTTAATCGACTCGGGGCCGGACGTATCGTTGTTGGAGGGATGTTCCTTTGACGTGAAGTTGATGATCAGCGGTCGCTGGCTGTGTTTTAGGAACGAGTTCAGGACATGCCGCTGATATGGCACGAGGTTTTCGATTTCATCTACGTAAACAAAGACAGAAAGCGTTGCCAACGAAGCTTTTGCGCGGAGGTCACCCACCAACGACAAAATGAAGTCTCGCCCGGGTGGCAGGACGGGACAGTCCATCGCTTTCACATTGGAAACCCACGTCGTGAACTTGCGTCTTATCGACTCTAGGTATTGGACCAACTGCCGAACGCCTGTTGGCGCATCGTCCAAGTAGTCGGCGGCGCTAGGAAGCGTGAGAGCCGCGAGGTCGTCCGAATTAAAATTCGGAAAAGAACTGTTGGCAATGGCTTCGACCGCACGGAGCAACTCGGTGGCGATGACGAGCCCGAAGTAGCTTTCAAAGACGACGCTCCACTCGGTGTCCTCTATGCCTCGATGCTTGAGCGAGCTGCAGAACTGGGTGTCGACACGCCAGTAGATCCCGATATGGTCGATAGCGTCTGCAGGAATGTCCTTCCTGCGTTTCGAGAACGCCGTGTGGTAATCGAAATATTTCAGCAGCATGGTCTTGCCACAACCACGCTTGCCAGTGATGTAGGCCGACTTGGTGGCCGTCGTCAGTGCCAATCGGTCGAAATAGGGTGGAATAAAGAATTCACCCCATACATCGGCGTCATGTTCCTCGGCGCGCGTGCGCGCTAGCATGGAGGCGTTAATTTGCATGGTCAAGCTCACCGTTCAACCAGCGGCTTCCAACTCGGGGAGACGTCCCAAAGTAGCTGAATCGAATCATCCGGCACTCCGTGCTCAAACGCGACCAGTGCCCCGATATTGCCATAGCCGTTGCCGCCATTTCCGTTCGCAAAAGGTTGATTGCGCTTGTGCACGTCATCATAGACTTCCAGCGGGGATTTCTCATAGCTCCATTGCCCGGTCTCAATCCACTTTTGAGACAGAGATTGAAAGCACATGTCTGCGGTCAGGAGCTCGCCATAAATTAGCGGCACGTTCGGGAACTCCTTCTTTAGATGCTCGCAAGCCGTCTTGTGAGCCATCGCAACAGCGATCGCGACGCGCCCATGAGAAAAATCGATATCCCATCCCCGCAGGAAGTTCGCAAGCTGGACGCCTGTATATGTTCCGTCGTCT
>JAKPSO010000623.1 GCA_029571495.1 Pseudomonadota bacterium | reverse complement strand
AGCGCTCGCGTTCAACCACTCCAACGCTTCGTCCAGCTTCGCCTGCAACGCTTCGTCTGCCGCGGTCGTCAATGTGCGCGCGGCTTTGTCGCCGACGAGCGCGGTGAGCGTTCCAGCGCTCGCCGAGAAGATCGACCCGGCGTCACCGAGTTCCGTGAGCAATTTGTGCACCGCGCGGCCACCTACGCCGTGCGCGAACGCGAGGCGCAAAAAGTAAATGTCGTCAGGATGTGAACTCATGGGCGAAACGGAAACGGGGTTGGCTGAAATAACAAGGGCACCTCGAAGGTGCCCTGTGTGTGCTTGAAAGATCGGACGTTAGCGTGGATTGCGAACGATATAGCCTGCGCGAACATTCTCGCGACCCGCGTTCATCACCATCGCGTAGGAGATGCCGTCAAACACTCTAAAAACGAAGACTAATGCGACGCGCTCCTCGGGGATTTGCAGCGTCGCGGGCTCGGCATTGGGCTGCTTGGGCCAACCCGGAACCCAGTTCAAAGGCGATTCCTTGAATCGGGGGTTATCAAACGTCTCGGTCGGTTTGTACACCGCCAAAACGTGGCCAACTTCGATGCCATGTCGTTTGCCGAGATTCAGTGTCACGATGTTGGTCTTGCCCGCTTCCGACACGCCGCTTGGAAGCGTCATGACGAAACCATTGATCTTCGCTTCGGGCGCGTGCGGCACGTAGGCGATCGTCTCCTGCGGCGGCGCGGGAATCAAGTAATCGCCGATGCGAATTTCTTGCTTTGACGTGACGATTTCAAGCTTGGCAACGTCGCCTTCGTTGATAGTCTTAGCGTCGCCGAGGTAGGTAGCTTCGTAACCAATAATCTGCGGATCTTCTACGTTGTGGCGCCAGAGATACCATGGCCGTGGAGCGATGGCCGGATCACGCAGTTCACGCTCCTTGCGGAACACTTGAAAAACTTTGCCCATGCTCGGCTTCACGCCGACCGCATAGACCGAGTCGGTTGCTGAGAACGCGACGCGCTCGCCGACCGATTTCACGATCTGCGGTGCGTTGTCGAGAGCCTCGGCGGCAATCACCATGTTTTGCAAGATGAACGGATCGATGTCTTCGCCACGAATAGCCGGAATTCCAGCGACTTCGCGCGCTTCCGAACGGATTTGCGGTCCGAGACGCACTAACGGACGATCACCACCCTCGCCAGCGCCACGGATATAAAGTCGCGGCCCGCCGACGGCATTGCGGTCAAGCACGATCACTTGGCCGGGGTAAATCCAATGCGGATTCTTGATTTGGTCGCGGTTCATGCGCCAGACATCGGGCCAGCGCCACGGCTGTTTCAGGAACTTGCCGGAAATGCCCCACAGCGTGTCACCGCGAACAACCGTATGCTGGTCTGGTGCGTTGGCTGCGACTTCGACTGGCGTGGGCGCTTGCGCAAAGGCTGTCAGCCCCGACAGGCCCATGATTGCCGCCGCCACCAGCGAGGCGATTCGCCGAGCCGGGTGCGCGGGTGCAGCCGAAGAAAGTGTGTGGTTCGTTAACATTCCGTGTCCTGCGAATTCTGCGGATCTTGAAGAAAGGGCGGCGGGTTGCGTCTTGTAGGGCTGCCAAGAACGAAAAGCATGCGGCGAACCGCGCAAATTCGAGCTTGCAACCTCGCAAATGTCCCTAACCTTAAGAAATTACATGAAGATTGTGCATCCAGCCATCTGAATTGGCAAGTAAATGGCGCTACTAACTATCCTTGAATACCCCGATCCGCGTCTAAAACGCATCGCCGCACCCGTGACCGAGTTCACCCCGGCGATCAAGAAGCTGGTCGATGACATGGCGCACACGATGTACGAAGCGCCAGGCATCGGCTTGGCCGCGACGCAGGTCGACGTGCATAAACGCATCGTCGTGATCGACGTGTCTGAAACGAAGAACGACCTGCGCGTCTTCATCAACCCCGAAATTCTCGAAGCCGATGGCGAATTGATCGGTGAAGAAGGCTGCCTGTCGGTGCCCGGTTATTACGACAACGTGAAGCGCGCGGGCCGCGTGAAAGTACGCGCGCAGGATGCCGCGGGCGCGACATTCGAGCTTGAAGCGACCGAGCTCCTTGCTGTATGCATCCAGCACGAAATGGATCACCTAAAAGGCACGGTGTTTGTCGATCACCTGTCGCAACTTAAGCAAGTGCGCGTGAAGAACAAAATGAAGAAACGCCACCGCGAAGCCACGCGCGGCTAGTTTCCGCAGGAACGTTCTATTCGGTGGAGTTTTCACGAACGCTATATTCCCCGCATGAAAATCGTTTTCGCAGGAACACCCGAGTTCGCGGCCGTCGCGCTCAAGGCCATTCTGGACGCTGGCCTTAACGTCGTCGCGGCTTACACGCAACCCGACCGCCCCTCAGGCCGGGGCCTCAAGCTCACGCCGTCCGCCGTGAAGCAGCTGGCCCTGTCGCGCGGCGTTCCGGTGATGCAGCCGGTGAACTTGAAGTCGCCCGAAGCCGTCGCGGAGTTGGCCGCATTCGACGCGGATATCCTAGTGGTTGCGGCGTACGGGCTCATCTTGCCGCAAGCGGTGCTTGACGTTCCGCGTAAAGTCGCCGGCATCAATTGCCTCAACATTCACGCGTCGCTTTTGCCGCGCTGGCGTGGTGCGGCGCCGATTCATCGTGCGATCTTGGCGGGCGACGCGCGCACCGGTGTGGCGATCATGAAGATGGAGGCGGGCCTCGATACCGGCCCGGTGCTCCTCGAAACTTACACGACGATCGGCCCACGCGAAACGACCGGGCAACTACATGATCGTTTGGCGGTGCTGGGCAGCGAGGCCATCGTGCATGTGCTCCGGCAGCTCGCCGCGAGCGTCTCGCTACCGAGTGTCGAGCAGGAGCGCGATGGCGTCACCTACGCGCACAAGATCACGCCGGAAGAGGCGGAGGTAAAGTGGTCGGAAAGCGCGATCCAAATTGACCGGCAAATTCGCGCGTTTAATCCGGCGCCGGGCGCTTGGACGCTGTGGCGCGGCGAAAAACTGAAGCTCTGGGCGGCCGATTTGACTGCGGTTCCATCGTGCGTGGGCGGCGAGCCGGGCACCATTTTGGCCGTCGACCGTGAGCACCTACTTGTTGCCTGTGGCTCATCGCCATTGGCTATCACGGAAATTCAGCGCCCCGGTGGCAAGCGCATGCCGGTGTCGGCGTGGCTGGCGGGCGGTGCGGGGCCGAGCGTCGGCGAACGGCTGGGCGTCTAAGGCGCGCAGTGGGTTGCGCTGATACAGCTTTGGTGCTCGCGCGACCGCTGCACGGTCGATGCAGACGTTTTTTCGCGTCTATCGACTAATCGAGAAAAACACATCAAACGGCTGTGCGACGGCCGTTAGCGCCGAAAAGTCGATACCGAGTGCGGTCGCGCAGATGCGTTATTTCTCGCGCGCCTTTTCAAGTGCATCGATCTTCGCTGTCAGCTCGTCGATCTGCGTGCGCAGCGCGGCGAGCATCTCGCGCTGAATTTCGAATTCCTGACGCGTGACCACGTCCATGCGCGCGAGGCCCGCGGAGAGCGTGGCGCGCAGGTTCTTTTGCAAATCCTCGCCGGGGTTACCGGCAAGCAGGGCCTTCAATTGGCCAGCGAGTTCGTCGAGAGTCATGCGAAAAGTGTAGCAAACGCTGCTTTGACTCCGCTCTCGGCGCAAATCGGGCGCAATGCACCGATTTGACGCGTGTTTCGCTGCGCCGCAGCAAAACGCACCGAATGAGCGCTTCAATCCGGGTTTCCGCTGAATTTACCGCTGGCACGGCGCTTGCAATTCACTGTCGGAAATATTGATTTCGTACTGCCAAACAACAAAGACCTTGCTTCACATATTCAGGAGTCATCACGATGAAACGTAAACAATCCCTCCTCGCCGCCGCTGTTGCCACGCTGCTCGCCAGTGCCGCTATCGCGCAAACCGCTCCCGCTCCAGCAGCACCGGCCCCAGCCGCCGAGCCAGCCTCGCCGTTCTCGGCGAACATCGGCATCGCCAGCTCCTACATCTATCGCGGCCTGAACCAATCCGGCTTCAAGCCCGCCCTGCAACTCGGCGCTGACTACGCACCGGAAGCCGGTTTCTATATCGGCACTTGGGGCTCTTCGATTCGTTGGTTGAAGGACTACAGCATCTCCAATGGCAGCGCCGAGATCGATATCTACGGTGGCTACAAAGGCACGGTAGGCGACTTCGGCTACGACGTGGGTGTGTTGCAGTACTACTACCCCGGCTCCCTCAAAACAGGTGCAACGCGCGCCGACACGACCGAGCTGTATGTTGCTGGTACGTACAAGATGTTCACGGCGAAATACTCGCACACCGTGTCGCCTTCGATCTTCGCGATCCCGAACGCTCGCGGTAGCTACTACCTCGAATTGAACGGCGCGTTCCCTGTTGTGGACAACGTCACGTTGAACGTTCACGTCGGTCATCAAGGAATCAAGAACAACAGCGCCGGTTCGTACACCGACGGCAAAGTTGAGCTCGCCTACGACTTCGGCAACGGCTTCGCTCTCTCCGGCGGCGTGACCGCAACGGATGCAGACAAAGGTTTCTATACGCCACCCGGCGAGAAGTTCCAAGGCAAAACGACCGCCTACGCACTCATCAAGTACACCAAATCGTTCTAATCAACTCAGGGGGATCGCTGCATGAAACTCATTAGCGCCATCATTAAACCCTTCAAGCTCGACGAGGTGCGTGAAGCCCTCGCCGGCGTTGGAATGCAGGGCATTACGGTGACCGAAGTCAAAGGATTTGGTCGCCAAAAAGGCCACACCGAACTCTATCGCGGCGCGGAATACGTCGTTGATTTTCTGCCCAAGGTGAAAGTCGAAGTCGCGGTCAAAACCGAGCTCGTTGAACGCGTAATCGAGGCCATCGAAAAGGCCGCGAATACCGGCAAGATCGGCGACGGCAAGATCTTCGTTTTTGAAGTCGAACAAGTCATTCGCATTCGCACCGGTGAAACCGGTCCGGACGCGCTCTAAGCGGGGGACCCAGACCATGAAGCTACGTTTTTTCCTTGGCGCCCTCTGCGCCGCATTCACACTCGGCGTGAGCCCGGTGATGGCACAGGCACCCGCTGCCGCGCCGGCACCTGCCGCCGAAGCCAAACCGGCTGACGCGAAACCCGCCGAAGCCGCGAAGCCTGCAGAAGCCGCACCCGCCGCGGCTGCCCCAGCCGCAGCAGCAACAACCCCAGCCGCCGCAGCACCCGCTGCTGCGCCTGCAGCGAAAGCACCGGAACCCAACAAAGGCGACACCGCCTGGATGATGGTTTCGACGCTTCTCGTGATCCTCATGACGGTGCCGGGCCTCGCGCTCTTCTACGGCGGCCTCGTGCGCTCGAAGAACGTGCTCTCCGTGCTCATGCAAGTTATGGTCACCTTCTCGTTGATCGTCGTGCTCTGGCTCGTTTACGGCTACAGCTTCGCGTTCACCGAAGGCAACGCCTTCTTTGGCGGCAGCAGTCGCGTGTTCGGCGCGGGCTTGTTTGATGCTGCTACGGGCGCATTTGCGAACGCTGCAACGTTTAGCAAAGGCGTCGTCATCCCTGAAATCGTGTTCATGGCGTTCCAAGCGACTTTCGCTGGCATCACCTGCGCGCTGATCGTCGGCGCTTTCGCTGAGCGTATGAAGTTCTCGGCTGTGCTGATCTTCATGGTCATTTGGTTCACGTTCAGCTACATCCCAATCGCCCATATGGTGTGGTTCTGGAGCGGTCCTGATGCCTTCACGGGTCTCGATGCTGCTAAGTCCGCTGCCGAATCGGCCAAAGGTGGTTTGTTGTGGCAGTGGGGCGCGCTTGACTTCGCGGGCGGCACGGTCGTTCACATCAACGCTGGTGTTGCAGGTCTCGTCGGTGCGTACTTGGTCGGCAAGCGCGTTGGCTACGGCAAAGAAGCCTTCCCACCGCACTCGCTGGTGCTTACCATGATCGGCGCATCGCTTCTGTGGGTGGGTTGGTTCGGCTTTAACGCAGGTTCTGCACTTGAAGCCAACGGCACCGCAGGCCTCGCCTTCCTGAACACGTTCATCGCAACGGCCGCCGCTGTGCTGTCGTGGATCCTTGCTGAATGGTTCCTCAAAGGCAAACCTTCGATGCTCGGCGCCGCTTCCGGTGCAGTGGCTGGCCTCGTCGCCATCACGCCAGCTGCCGGTAACGTCGGCTTGGTCGGCGCGCTCGTTATTGGCATCATCGTTGGCCCGCTCTGCCTCTGGGGCGTGTCGGGTCTCAAGAAGATGCTCAAGGTTGACGATGCGCTTGATGTGTTCGGTGTGCATGCCCTCGGCGGTATGTTCGGCGCGATCATCACGGGTGTATTCAACAGCCCCAAACTCGGCGGTCCTGGTTACGTGTCCGATTGGGTTACCGCATCGGTCATCAAGGCTGCTGACTACTCGATCATGGATCAAGTGATCGTGCAAGCCAAGAGCGTCGGCGTCACCATCGTGTGGACCGCAGTGGTCGCCTTCATCGCGTTCAAAGTAGCTGATCTGATCGTCGGTCTGCGTGTAGCGGATGACGAACAACGCGAAGGTCTCGACATCGTGGCCCACGGCGAAACCGCTTACAGCCGGTAATCGCCCACGGTCAAACCGTTTCGAGTTCCGGGCCACCAACAACCGGAACAAGAAGGAAATACCCGCTTCGGCGGGTATTTTTTTGCCTATTTGCGGGGAAATGTGCGCGCAGCGCGTCAAGTCGTCGGAGAACATCTGCCGCTGGTCATGGACGGCCGATGCAGACATGCTTTCGGCAGAGTACATTTCGCCTCATGAAGACGACATTCGACCCCGCCCGCCCGTTGTGGAACGCTCGCCTGCTGATGGTCGAACGCGCAACGCCCGATGCTCAAGCCTGCGCTGAGTGGTATGCGCTCTTACTCAGTGACACGTTGTCGCAGCTCGACGGGAAGACATGGCAACTCGATGGAGCGGATCGCATCATGCGATTTAGCGTAGGACCGGCGAAGACGGTGCCGCGCGTTGCGTTTACGTTTCCTGATGCGGCGCAGTTGCACGCCTACCAATCACAGCTGGCGGCGAAAGGTGTCGCACTGACGTCGCTTGCCGCGAGCGATACGTTTGGCCCGAGCGCCTTTGAGATCGTTGATCCGGACGGTCGTCGTCTGGTCTTCTGTGCCGCTCCAGTGAAGGTGTCGGCGAATTTACCGGACGACGCGGACCCGGACACGTTGCCGCTGCCGGGTCGCCTGCAACACTTCGTGAGCGCGTCGACGCAGACGAACAACATGCTCGACTTCTACCGCGATGTACTCGGCTTTATGGAGTCGGATCGCGTGGTCGATACGGATGGTGATTTGTCGTCCGCTTTCCTGCGATCGGATGCCGAGCATCACAGCATCGCGGTGTTTCGTGCGCCACATGCGGGGCCCGATCATCATGCCTATGAGATGCCGAACTGGAACGCGATTCGCGACTGGGCGGACCATTGTGGCGATCTCGAAATACCAATTTGGTGGGGACCCGGTCGACATGGCGTGGGCAACAATTTGTTCTTCATGATCGAAGACCCCGACGGCTACAAAGTGGAGTTTTCTTCGGAGCTGGAACTCATGACCGCCGATCAAGCGTATCGCGAGTGGCCGCATGGTCCGCGGGCACTAAACCTGTGGGGGAGCGCTTGGATGCGTAGCTAATCGCAAGTGGGTTGGGCAATGAAAAAAGGGCGACATCTGTCGCCCTTTTTGTTGTGCGTCGTTGGCCTAAGCTTTGTCGTCCGCGACAACCTTGTAAACAACTGCGCCAATCGCCGCACCGATGATCGGCGCAACCCAGAACAGCCAAAGTTGCTCAAGCGCCCAGCCGCCAACAAATAGCGCGGGTCCAGTCGAGCGCGCGGGGTTCACCGACGTGTTGGTCACAGGAATGCTGATCAGGTGGATCAGCGTCAGGCACAGGCCAATCGCAATCGGCGCGAATCCTGCGGGTGCACGTTTATCCGTCGCACCCATGATCACGAAGAGAAACATCGCAGTCATCACCACTTCCGTGATTAGCGCCGCCGCCATGCTGTAACCGCCGGGCGAGTGCTCGCCAAATCCGTTCGACGCGAAGCCGCTCTTGACGATGTCGACGCCGGCTTTGCCGGTTGCGATCAGATACAGCGTACCGGCTGCGAGCACCGCGCCAATCACTTGCGCGACGATATAAGGTAGCAGTTCGGATGACTTAAATCGGCCACCGACCGCGAGACCCACGGACACTGCCGGATTCAAGTGACAACCAGAAATGTGACCAATGGCATACGCCATCGTCAGCACAGTCAGACCAAACGCAAGCGACACGCCGTGCAGGCCAATGCCCACATTCGGAAAAGCCGCCGCGAGCACTGCGCTGCCGTAGCCGCCCAGCGTGAGCCAGTATGTCCCTATTAGCTCTGCAAAAGCTCGTTTTCCCAAATTCATTATGTTCCCCATGATTGGCTGACCTATCGCAGCACTGTGATTACATCGCCGCGTTGCGCGCACGTCAATCAGACTGGCCTGAAACTGCTGGGCGGTGGGGATTCAAAACTCTGAAACTCGCGGAACTTATTGGCGAAACCTTACGTCGTATGGTTGGCTTAATTTTGTGGAATAAAACGATGACGTTTGAAACAAGTATCTACCTACGCCTAATGCCCGTGTTGTGCGCGCTTTTGCTAACGCCGCATGCGGCGTACGCGACCGACAGCCCGGCCACAGGCAACGCCGCCGTTGAGCGCGTTGAAGAGGTGGTGCTCATCAGCCCAAAAAACGCGGCGGTCATGCCCTACGACTCGATCTATGAGCGGCTGAAACGCTTGCAAGATTCGAAGATTGATCGCGTGGCGTTGCAGATTAAGGTCACTACGAAAGATCCAAAAGTACAGCTGTCGGATGTGCGTGTCGCACTGGTCAACGACAAGCTGAGCATTCCAATACCCATCGCGCCGGACGGCACGGTGAAGCTACCGTTGCGCGCGGATATGTACAACACGGACGCTGAGCTGCGCAGCAACCAACCCAAGGGCATGATCGGTGGCTCCATCTCACTGGGCATCAACTGGTCGATCGCTGGCGAAATTCCGTATGCCGAGGTGGAGGAAACCGTGCGCCAGCTCCAAACTGCCGCGAAAGACGTGCTCGGATGGCTGGGCTACATGCTGTTTTTCCCATCTATCACGAACGTGGACATTCCCATCACATATCCCGAGCCGAAGGGCCAAACGCTCAAGATTATGAAAGATGGCCGCGCCATCAAAACGTTTACCGCGGACGAGAAGGGCGTGCTCACGTTCCGGCTCGATCCGCGCTGGAAGGAATGGCAGCCGACGTTCGTGTTTTCGGATGTGCCGCCGAAGCTTTGATCACACTGATCAAGGTGATCTAGTGACCCGCCGCGGCAAACAGTAACAACCCCCCAATCGTAAGGAACACGATCCACGACAAGTGCTTCCCGCGCGCAAAGAACAGTGGAAACGTGGCCGACATTAGGGAAACGACGCCAAACGTGCGCAATACGTCACCCGTGCTTACGGGGGCATGAAGCGCAACAAACAACAAGTACGCGAAGCCAAACCAAGTGACGGTCAAGAGGTGCCACACGAAACGAAGCGTACCAATGGTGAACGCCGCGCTGCCCAATATTTTCGGCAAATTGTCGCGCCTGAACAGCCGGATCAACAGATAGCGCTCACCGAGATACGAGTGCGCGATGCCGGTTGCGACGATCAAAGCAATGGCGATGTAGAGCAAGCGGCCACCTCAACGTGTTGTTTTGTTATTGTCTTACGTCGTACGCGAAAACCGCACGCGCATTCCACCGCGTGGCCGGAGCGTCACATTCATGACGCCATCGGGGCGCTCGGAATTCGCGCTGTCGAGGGACAGCGCATAACGTTGCATCAACATCGCCGCCACGAGCGTCATCTCGAGCATCGCAAAGTGTTGGCCGATGCAGACACGTGGCCCGGCACCAAACGGCATCCACGCCCCGCGCGGCGGACTCTCCGCGCCAGCGACAAAGCGCTCCGGTTTGAAATCTTCCGGGTCAGCAAACCAACGCGCGTCGTGGTGCGCAACCCA
>JAKPSO010000622.1 GCA_029571495.1 Pseudomonadota bacterium | reverse complement strand
GCGCGCAATCGAACTGCAACCAATCGCGGTCTTTGCGCATGCCGCCGTGCCGAATGAGGTTACGCGCGTCTTGCATCGAGAACAGGTTTTCCCCCGTCGCGAGTGGTCCAGCGTAGCTTTCGCCAAGGCGCGCTTGCAGCTCGAAGTCAAGCGGATCGCCCGCTTCTTCGTACCAAAAGAGCGAGTATTGCGCCATCGCTTTCCCGTACTCAATCGCGGTCTTCAGATCGAAGCGACCGTTGGCGTCGACTGCCAACTGCTGGCCCGGCTTGAGCATTTTGAGCACGGCCTCGATACGCTCGACATCGTCCTTCAGCGGCGCGCCGCCGATCTTCATCTTTACGACGGAATAGCCGCGATCAAGATAACTCTGCATCTCGCCGCGCAACCCGTCGAGGCCTTTACCCGGATGGTAATAACCGCCGGCTGCGTAGACGAACACGCGCGGATTAGCGACACCGTTGCCGTAGCGATCGGCGAGCAGTTGATGCAGCGGCTTGTTCTCGATCTTCGCAACGGCATCCCACACCGCCATGTCGATCGTGCCGACTGCCACCGAGCGCTCGCCGTGACCGCCGGGCTTTTCGTTGGTCATCATGCAGGCCCAAATTTTGTGCGGGTCGAGGTTGCTTCCCGCGTCGTTCAGGAGCGACGCCGAATCTGCTTCGGTGACGCGCGGAATGAAGCGCTCGCGCATCAGGTTACCTTGGCCGTAACGACCATTCGAATTGAAGCCGCAACCGATGACCGGCTTGCCGTCGCGAATCACGTCCGTGACGACCGCCACGAGACTCAACGTCATCTTGCTGAAGTCAATATAGGCGTTACGAATCGCCGATTTGATCGGGCGCGTGGATTCGAGAATTTGGGTGATTTTCATGGGAATGGACCGTAAAGTATTAGCCACAGATTTACACAGATGAACACGGATTTATGTTGGGTTCTCTGTCGACGTAATCTGTGTTTGTCTGTGTAAATCTGTGGCAAAAAAAGCGCAGCTTCGTAGCCGCGATGGGGCGCAGCGGAATCGAGGTCGGGTGGCGACCGCTTCCCTCGATTTCACTTCGTTGCATCGAGGCTACGGAGGGTTAAGATCGTTCACGCAAGTATGGAGAAATGAGGAGTATTGGGACGCCGCGACGAAGCGAAATCGAGAGAACGAATTACCTGTTAAGCGACGAACCGCCACAAATTTGTATGTCTTGTCCGGTGATCGCGGCAGCGGCGGGCGAGAGCAAAAAGCTAACAAGCGCCGCGATTTCTTCGGGTTGAATCAAGCGCCCAATCGGCGGTAATTTCGGTGCAACGCTCGCGCGATTTGGGTCGTCGAGCATTGCGGTGGCGGTGGCTGCGGGCGAAACGACGTTGACGGTGACGCCATGCGGCGCGACTTCTGCGGCCCAGCTCTTCGCGAGGGCGATGAGCGCGGCTTTGGTCGCCGCGTACTGTCCGCGCCCCGCCATGCCGGCTGCGACGCGACTCCCGATGAACACGACGCGACCGCTGCCGCGTGCGGTCATTTTCGGAAGCAACGCGTCGCACAAGCGCGTCGCGCCGTCCACATGCAAGCGCCACATCAATTCGCCACTGGCGTGATCGAGCGCGCCGACACTGCCGACGCGCAACACGCCCGCGGCATGCACGAGAGCATCGGCCTCACCCAACGAATTCGCTGCAGTTACCACCGCGTCGCCGTCAGTCAAATCAACGCGCACCGACGTGAACGCCGCGTGCGATATGGTTGCCGCCGCAACGTCGAGCCCCGTCACGCGCCAACCGTTCGCGAGCAGCGCGCTCGCTATGGCGTGGCCGATGCCCGAGCTCGCGCCTGTGACGACGGCGTGCGGATTATTCAAACTTGATGCCACCGTCGTGAATCGCTTTCATCGAACGCGCTGTGTCATCGCGCTGGAATTTGGCGAAGTCGTCGGGGCTGCCCGTTTCGATGATCAGACCGTTACCGAGCAAGCGATCTTTCATGTCGCCCGCTAGCGCCTTATTCGACTCCGCATTCAGCCGCGCGATGATGTCGCCCGAGGTTTTCGCGGGCGCCCACAGGCCGTACCAACTGTACGCTTCGTAGCCCGGCACCGTTTCGCCAACCGCCGGAATGTCCGGCATCGACGGCACGCGCTTGGCAGACGTGACGCCGATCACGCGGAGTTGACCGGACTTTGCGTAGCCTGCGGAACCGAGAATCGGATCGATGAACCCAGAGATGCGACCGCCGAGCAGGTCTTGGTACGCGGGTGTTGAGCCTTTGTACGGCACGACCAAAATTTCCAAACCCGCCGCACGTCGTAGTTGTTCGGTCGCGAGGTGGCCCGCTGATGCGGTGGAGCCAATGGCGAATGAGAGTTTGCCCGGATTGGCTTTGCCGTAGGCAAGGAAAGACTTCATATCGGTGACCGGCAGGCCCTTATCGATCGCCACGGCGAGAGGTGCCTTTGCGACGAGCGCAATCGGCGCGAAGTCTTTCACTGTGTCATACGGTGGTGTTTTCAGCGCGAGCGTGGAGGTCGTAAACGTCGATGCGTTGAACATCAGCGTGTAGCCGTCGGCAGGTGCTTTCGCGACTGCGTCCGCGCCAATGGTGCCATTGCCGCCCGGACGATTTTCGACAACGAATGTCTGTCCGAGTTGATCGCTGAGTTTTTGTGCGAGCAGACGGCCCACGGTATCCAGGGTGCCGCCCGGCGGGAACGGAATGATCACGCGTACTTGTTTGTTCGGGTATGCCTGTGCGAGCGCGACGCTTGATGCGAGTGCGACGAATGCAGCGGCGAGCGCGTTGCGAACGATGGTGTTTTTGAACATGGTGTCCTCCTGTTTTTCTAAATCAGCACTTCAACAAGCCCGCATGCGCGAGCGCTTGTCGAATGATTTCGTTTTCTTGCGCGCTCGGTTCGTGCGTCGGTGGACGCACCGTAGCGTTTTCGATCACGCCAGCAAATTTCATCGCAGCCTTCATGCGTGCATGCGCCTCGCCCGTGGGCTCGCCAGCGCCGTACACGGCCTCCTTGATCGGTGTGATGAGCGCTTGCACGGCCATCGCCTTTTTAAGATCGCCCGCATGCACCGCGTTCATCAAATCAATGATGAGCTGCGGGATCGCGCTGGCGAACCCCACGAGCGCGCCATCGACACCTTGCACCATCGATGCGAGCAAGTATTCGTCGTGGCAGGTGAGGATTGCTTTCGATGGATCGGCGTCGCGGATGGCTTTGATGTCGCGCGCGTACTTGCTCATGTCGCGCTGTCCCACCTTAAACGCCTGCACGTAGGGTAAGCGAGCCAAATCCGCGAGCAAAGCCGACGAATACGAGGCCTTGGTCCACGCCGGATAGACGTGACAGATTAGATCCACGCCAGCCGCCTTGTGGATGTTGTCGAAGTAATCGAGCGCGTGTTGCGGATGAAAGCCAAAGCGCAACCAGTGATGCGGCGGCATCACGTCAATGCCGACCGCACCAGCCTTCACGGCCAAGCGCGCGTGATGCGCAGCGTCGCCCAAACCTTCGCAAACAACCGACGAAATGACCGGCAATTTGCCTTTCAATTCGTCGGCGACGATGCGCGTCACTTCGGCGCGTTCTTCCGGCGTGAGCGCGAAAACTTCGCCCGTGTGGCCGTTGGTCATCACTGCGACAATGCCCTTGTGCCCGGCGAGCCACGAGGCAAGTTTGCGAAGCGCCGGCTCGTCGATGCGGTAGTCGGACGTGAAGGGCGTGGAGATTGCGGGGATAATGCCGCGATAGTTTTGGATGGTGGGCATGAGTGCTAGGTTGTCTCGTGGAACAAAAGAAGTTAGCCCACATTTTGCTGCGAGCCGGCGATACCGTCTAATACCCGAAACAGATAGAACTATGCAAAAGACCGCTGCACAACGATTGCGAACCTATGGGCCCCGGTAATCGACCGCTTGATCTTGATTGGTTAGAAGACTTTTTGGCGCTCGCCGAGACGGGGAATTTTTCGCGCGCCGCACAGGCGCGAAATATCGCTCAGCCGGCGTTCAGTCGCCACATCAAATCGCTCGAAGAATGGGTCGGCGTTGCGCTCTTCGACCGCGCGACGCATCCGGTGGCGCTCACAGCGGCGGGCGCGCGAATTCGCCCCGAGATCGAGGACACCTTGCAGCGATTGGAGAGTGCGCGCCACTCCGCCCGCGCCGCGCAGGAGCAAGCCGCGGTGAGTTTGCAATTCGCGGCGACGCACGCGCTGTCGCTTACTTTCTTCCCGGCGTGGCTCAGCGGCCTCGAAGGGCGCATCAGC
>JAKPSO010000617.1 GCA_029571495.1 Pseudomonadota bacterium | reverse complement strand
GCCGGGATCGTTCGAAACGCCGATGATGGCCTCGCTCCCCGCCGAAGTGCAGGCAAGCCTCGGTGCGTCGGTGCCGTTCCCACCGCGCCTTGGTCGTCCGACCGAATTCGCGGCGATGGCGATGCATATTTTTGACAACGTGATGCTCAACGGCGAAGTGATTCGACTCGACGGCGCGATTCGCATGGCTGCAAAGTGACGCGGATGTCCAAGCGCGCGAAGCGCGACTGGAAACAGCCGCGTCATCCCGGACCAGCGACACGAAGTGAGCGCCGATCCGGGATCCAGCACGTAGCCCGCGCGCGATGCGCGCATTTATCAGCATCCTATTGAAACTCCAACAAATCCTCTACACCCAAGGCTTCGGCACGCGCCGCGAATGCACCGCGTTGATCGAGCGCGGCGCTGTCTCGATAGCAGGTGAAATCGCGCGCAGGCCGGATGCAGAATTTGTGACGGACGGATTGCAATTTGCGGTCAATGGCGAGCCGTGGAGTTTCGTCGAGCGCGCATACATCATGCTCAACAAATCAGCGGGTTACGAGTGCTCACAAGCACCGAAACACTGGCCAAGCGTGTACGAACTGTTGCCCATGCCGCTGCGAACGCGCCCCACGAAATCATCGGTCAACGGCGTGCAAGCTGTCGGGCGATTGGATCAAGACACGACGGGCTTGCTGCTCCTCTCGGACGACGGCCAATTCATTCACCGCATGGCCTCGCCGAAAAATCATGTGAACAAGGTGTACGAGGTTACGACGAAACATCCGGTCGACGCAGCAGCAGTGCAGGCGTTGCTGACTGGCGTCTTGCTAAACGACGACCCGGAACCCGTCGCTGCAGCGGCGTGTGAGCGCGTGAGCGACACGCATCTGCGCCTGACGCTTTCCGAAGGCAAGTATCACCAAGTCAAACGCATGCTCGCCGCAGTGGGCAACCGCGTGGAGGCGTTGCATCGCTCGCAATTTGGTGGCCTAAAGCTCGACCCCGCGCTTGCGCTCGGCCAGTGGCGCTGGCTGACTGCCGACGATCTTGCTGCGATCAGCAATTCTCTGCAAGTGTTGTAGGCGCGGACTTGGCCGCGCTTGTGTCCGGTTTCTGCTCATGCGACTGAGCGACGCCAAGTCGTCGCCTACAAGTCGGACCGCGAAGCGACGCCACGTCGTCGCCAACGAGACGTTTGAGGCACGTTGGCGCTTATTAGGCAGCGCTACGCGTAAACGCGCGCCACGATCTCGGCGACGCAGGCGGGCTTCGCGAGCCCTTCGATTTCAACGGTTGCTTCCCACACCATTTGCACGCCGCCCTTAATCGGCTCGGCTTCTAGGAGTTTGAAGCGACCACGGACGCGCGAATTCACCTTCACCGGAGTCATGAAGCGCACGCGATTAGTACCGTAGTTCACACCCATTTTGATGTTGCCGTAGTCCATGCACTCGGTCTTGAACATCGGAATCAGCGAGAGCGTCAGATAGCCGTGCGCGATCGTCGTGCCGAACGGCGACTCTTTGGCGGCACGCTCGGCGTCGATGTGAATCCACTGATGGTCACCTGTGGCTTCAGCGAATTGGTTGATACGTTCTTGTGTGATAGTGACCCATTCCGACGGACCGACTTCGCGGCCCAGCCAATCGGAAATGGTGGCGAGGGAGAGGGTTGTTTTCATGAC
>JAKPSO010000612.1 GCA_029571495.1 Pseudomonadota bacterium | reverse complement strand
CCGCTATCACAGCTTTTATTCATGGCACCGTGAGAACGAGTACCAGCATCTCTGCAACGCGCAAGACGACGCCATGAAACCGTGGGTGCAGCGCTTCAATCCGTATGACCTCTACTCAAAAAATCCGAATCGACCAAAACTGGCCGACGTGAAGCCGTATTACGAGGATTTGTTGGCGAAGTATTTGCCGGGGACTTTGGCGTTTTAGTGAATTGCAAACTAGTGTCATCGACATCGACAACTTCGCGTTCGGCCGGAATCGCTCGTGAGGGACCATGGTTGTCGAAACGTCGGTGCCGGGCGAAACCCCAAGTACGGTTGCTGCTGACCCTGTGCACGGCGTCGTCTTCCTCCGCGCCGAACCGGAGCGAGTATTTTCAGGTGTAACGTTCCCCAGTAGACACAGGTACCGAAAATTTGTCGGATCGGTAGCGAGTAGCCTCGATGCAACGAAGTGGAATCGAGGACAACCGTGGCGTCACAAAAAATGCCTCGATTCCGCTGCGCTGCATCGCGGCTACGTGCAACACACGGGCTCGTCACCGCGCCAAACTTGACCCTCCGCAACACTTTTTCATTTGATTGGCATAGACTATTTCTAGGACTGGGATTGCTGCGGTGCCGCATATTCACGCGCTGCACGACCTCAGACAAGATCGGTCGTGTCTGGGCGCTTGCGCGAGTCAAAACTTAGTCGTTTGTTCGCGCGAAGCGCACCAAGCATGCGGCCACATAAGGAGGCAGCTTGCAGCGTACGGATATTTCAAATCCGACCTATTTCCATAAGGTCGTTGATTGCCAATGGGCCTGCCCGGCCCACACCCCCGTCCCCGAATACATCCGCCTGATCGCGCAGGGTCGCTATAGCGACGCCTACATGATCAACTGGACGTCCAACGTTTTCCCCGGCGTACTCGGTCGCACCTGCGACCGTCCATGCGAACCCGCGTGTCGCCGCGGTCGCGTGGAAGAGAACAACGGCGCCGCGCCGGAACCGGTCGCGATCTGCCGCTTGAAGCGCGTCGCGGCCGACATGAAGGACGACGTCAAGGGCCGCATGCCGACCGTTGCGCCGAAAAATGGCAAGCGCATCGCGTGCATAGGCGCCGGCCCGGCCTCGCTCACGGTCGCGCGCGACCTTGCGCCGCTCGGCTACGACGTCACCGTGTTTGACGGCGAGGCGAAAGCGGGCGGCTTCGTACGCTCGCAAATTCCCCGCTTCCGGCTTCCGGAGTCGGTGATCGACGAAGAGACGGGCTACATCTTTGACCTTGGCGTAACGTTCAAGAGCGGTCAGCGCATTGACTCGATGAAGTCGTTGCTTGCCGAAAAATACGACGCGGTGTTCGTCGGCTGTGGCGCGCCACGCGGGCGCGATCTGGACATTCCGGGCCGCCAAGAAGCGGCGGCGAGTATCCACATCGGCATCGATTGGTTGGCGTCGGTGTCGTTTGGTCACATCACCAAAGTCGGCAAGCGCGTGATCGTGCTCGGCGGCGGCAATACGGCGATGGACTGCTGTCGTTCTGCACGGCG
>JAKPSO010000595.1 GCA_029571495.1 Pseudomonadota bacterium | reverse complement strand
TTGATTACGCGCGCGCCTAGATCGGCGAGCTGGCGCGTGCAAAATGGCGCGGCAATAGCGTGTTCCAGCGTGACTACGGTGATTCCATCAAGCGGTCGCATGAGATTCGTATTTAGAAGGAGCGTGGCAGACCGAGCACATGCTCGGCGACGTAGGCGTATATGAGGTTAGTCGAGATCGGTGCCACTTGATAGAGGCGTGTTTCGCGAAACTTGCGCTCGATGTCGTATTCATTGGCAAAACCGAAACCACCGTGCGTTTGCATGCACACGTTGGCCGCTTCCCACGATGCTTTTGCCGCCAGATATTTCGCCATGTTGGCCTGCGCACCGCAGGGCTGGTTGGCATCGAACAATTCTGCCGCTTTGAAGCGCATCAGGTTAGCCGCCTCGACCTCGATGTAGGCGTCCGCAATGGGAAATTGGACGCCCTGATTCTTACCAATCGGCCGGTCGAACACGACCCTTTCATTGGCGTATTTCGTTGCGCGATCAATGAACCAATAGCCATCGCCAATGCATTCGGCGGCTATCAGTGTGCGCTCGGCGTTCAAGCCGTCGAGAATGTATTTGAAGCCCTTGCCTTCCTCGCCGATCAGGTTCTCTTCGGGGATTTCGAGATTGTCGAAAAAGAGTTCGTTCGTTTCATGATTGACTAGGTTCGGGATCGGCTGCACGGTTAGGCCGTTGCCGACCGCGTGGTGCAGATCAACTATGAACACCGACATGCCTTCGGACTTCTTCTTCACGTCAGCAAGCGGCGTGGTGCGCGCGAGCAGAATCATCAGGTCTGAATGCTGCACGCGGGAGATCCACACTTTCTGGCCGTTGACGACGTAGCGACCATCCTTTTTCACAGCAGTCGTCTTTATTTTTGTGGTGTCGGTGCCTGTAGTGGGCTCGGTGACCGCCATTGACTGAATGCGCAATTTCCCCGCTGCGATTTCCGGCAGATATTTGTCCTTCTGCGCTTTGCTACCACTCCGAAGCAACGTGCCCATGTTGTACATCTGGCCATGCACGGCACCAGCGTTACCACCAGAGCGGTTGATTTCTTCCATGATGACAGTGGCCGCCGTCAGGCCGAGGCCGGTGCCACCGTATTCCTCGGGAATCATTGCAGCGAGCCAACCCGCTTCCATGAGCGCGTCAACAAACTTTTCAGGGTAGGCACGCGCTTCATCTACCTTCCGGAAGTATTCATCCGGGAATTGTCGGCACAGGTCGCGAACTGCGTCGCGAATTTCCTGATATTGATCGGCTTCGTGCATCATGGGTCTGTCTCTTTGAATCTGTGTTGTCGTGTATCAAGCTAGCGTCGCTGTCGCATTCATCGCCAGCGCACCGTCGGCGTGCTGTGCCCATAGCTGGATCAATTTGCCGTCATCCGCACGACGACCGCAAACCTGAAACGGCGTAATGTCGAAAGTGGGCTTCATCGCGCGGAACGTAAACCGCGTCACGGCCACGTCCGGCAAATTCCGGCGCAGCAAATCGAGCAGCAACGTGGCTATCAGCGGTCCGTGTACGACTAGTCCCGGATAGCCTTCGACTTCCGTGACATAGGGGCGGTCGTAATGAATGCGGTGCCCGTTAAACGTCAGCGCCGAATACCTGAACAGCAACACCGCATCGGGCTCAATTAGGCGAGCCCAATCGTGCCCTGAAGGCGCGGGCTGTGGCGCGGCGGCAACTTCCCCCGCCTTTGGGTCGTCGCGGTAGACGATGTTGTGTTGGTCAACGAGCGCTAGACCATATTCGTCGTGAATCTCATGCCGCACGCGAACGAAAACAAGCGCTCCGCTGCGGCCTTCTTTGCCGCTGACATCGACTATGCGCGAATCGCGGCGAATGGCGCTGCCGACTGATAACGGTCGCAGGAAATCAATCTCACTGCCCGCCCACATACGACGCGGCAGCGGAACCGGCGGCAGGAATCCGCCGCGCTTCGGGTGCCCATCAGG
>JAKPSO010000561.1 GCA_029571495.1 Pseudomonadota bacterium | reverse complement strand
CTGCCATCGGTTGTCCGGTGAGCGACAGGCGTGCTTGCATCGTGACGTCTGCGCCCGCTTTGAGGCCCGCACCGCCGATCATGCCGTCGGCGGCGGTGAGCGACACCGGCGCGTCGAGGTCTGCGGCAGTGAGTTTCTTCGCTGCGAGTGGCGGGCCGCGCTCAGCACCGGCGGCGCGCACAATGAGAAACACAGCGGCGGCCGTGTTTGCTTCAGCGGCCTTGCGCGCATCTGCGCTCAAGGCCAACGCGATGGTCGCGAGCGGTGCGGCGCTTGCAGCTTGTGCCGGTGCGGCAGCAGCACTCGCGCTCGACGCGGCAGCGGCAGCGGGCGCAGCGCCGGTGCGCGAACGGATGTCTTGCAGAGCGTTTTCGGCGATCTGCGCGAAGCCGGAATTCGGCTCAGCGAGGGATTTCGCGAGCGTGAACGATTTTTCAGCCGCGGCAAATTCGTTCGCCTGAATCTCGTACGTGCCACGCAGCAATAGCGCTTTCACGTTCTTGCCGTCAATGGCGAGCGATTTGTTGATGAGTTCGAGCGGTCTGCCCTTCATGTCGCCTTGCGAGAAACCTGCAGCGGCATCCGCGTAGTCTGCCCACACATCGGCATCGTTGGGCAACAGCGCGGTGGCCTTGTCGTACGCCTTCAGCGCGTCGGCGAAACGCCCGACGGAGGACTTTGCGCGCGCAAGAAGGAGCCAGCCTTTGGCGTCGTTCGGTTCTTTCGCGAGGCGTTCTTCGGCCATACGGAAGAGTTGCTCCATCTGGTCTTCCGTGTTCGCCGCGGCGCCACCCGCAGCGGCGTTTGCATGCGCTGGCGCTGGGTGCGCGGTGTCGATCACGATGCCCGCTGGCGAACCAACAGTGGCGTAAGCCAAGACGGCGAGTACCGGTAGCAGTACGCCAACCGCGATGGCGGTCTTTTGATAGCGTGGCGTCTGCACGATCGCGTCCGCGCCTGCTTCGTGCAAGACCCGTGCTTCGAGTTCGCGCTCGGCTTCCGGCAGTGCTGCGTCTGAGAGGAGCCCCAACGCGTGGTCGCGGCGCGCTTCGGCGAGCTCAATGCGCAGCGCCTGCACGTTGGTGTTGATCGCATTCGTTTGTGCCTCGGCGGCGGAACGGCGCTTCAGCAGCGGCCGCAACAAGGTCCACAAGACGAGCGCGGTGAGAATCGCCGCAACGAGGATAAAGATGATGGCCGGGTTCATTGTTTTGCGCTGTCGTTAGAGTTGGCATCGGCGCGGAGCAGCGCGCGCGCGCGTTCGCGATCTTCGTCGGTCAATGAACTCGCGTGTGGTGCCGCGGCGCGGCTGCGGAGACGGCGAACAAGGAGGAAGGCAGCGAATCCGAGCGCCACGAATGGGCCAATCCACAACAAAACGGTGCTCGCTTTAAGGCGCGGCTTGTACAACACAAAGTCGCCGAAGCGGTCGGTCATGTACTGCTTCACTTCATCTTCGCTTTTCCCCGCTGCGAGTTGCGTACGGACCTGCTCGCGCAGGTCGTTCGCAACGGGCGCAGTGCTGTCGGCGACGGTTTGGTTTTGGCAGACGAGGCAGCGCAGCTCCGACGTGAGCGCCTTTACGCGAGCGTCTAGAGCGGGGTCGTTGTTGGCCGGCGATTGTGCAAACGAAGCAAACGCGGCCGCAAGCACCACGGCGGTGAGACTCGCAGGTAGCGCCGAACCGAAGAACAGAGATTTGGTCGTGATCATCACTCGGCCCCCACTGCGTTGCCAGTTTTCACTGTTGCAGACTGGCGCGCACGGCGATAGCGCGGGTCAAGCGCGCCGAGTAATCCGCCTAGCGCCATGATCACGCAGCCGAGCCAGATCCAATTCACCAGCGGTTTGTAATGCACGCGAACGGTCCACGAGCCGCCGCCAAGATCGTCGCCGAGCGAGACGTAGATGTCGCGACGCAATCCGCGATCAATCGCGGCTTCAGTCATCGGCATCGCGCGATTCGACGCGTAGAAGCGGCGCTCCGGAGTGAGCGTGCGTTGTTCAACGCCGTCCTTGCTCACCGCGAACTTACCCACCTTCGCGTTGTAGTTCGGGCCGGGTACATCGCTTACGCCGAGGAATTTGATGTCGACACCAGCTACCGATTTCGATTGGCCGACGCTCAGTGCCAAGTCGTATTCTTGCTCGAAGGACTTAACAGCTGTCACACCCAAAATAAACGCCACCACGCCAAGATGCGCGAGCTGCATGCCGTGATACGCGATGGGAATTTGCTTCCATTTGGCAGCCGTGCTCGCGAGGCCCGAGGCGTGGCGCACGCGATCACGATAGCCGTCGACGATGCCGCACGCGAGCCACGCAGCGAACGCGAAACTCACGCATGCCATCACCGAAAAACGCGGCGCGAACACCGCGCACAATGCAAACGCCAATACCGCGCAAACCCCCGGCGCGATCATTCGGCGCAGTATTGACTGACTCTCGTCATCCTTCCAGCGCGCTAAAGGTCCGACGCCCATCAACACGATCAACGGCAGCATGATCACCGAAAAAACGAGATCAAAGTAAGGTGGCCCGATGCTTATTTTTTTGCCGAAAGCATCGGTGAAGAGTGGGTAGAGTGTGCCCAGTGCGACGGTGCCTGAAGCTACCACCAGCAACACGTTATTGCCCAATAGAAAGCCCTCGCGTGAAAGCACGCCGAACCGCCCGCCGGTGTTGACCTTTGGAGCGCGAAACGCGTAGAGCGTTAGCGAGCCGCCGATGATTGCCACCAAAAACGCGAGGATGAACACACCGCGGCGTGGGTCGGTCGCGAAGGCGTGCACGCTCGTGATCACGCCCGAGCGGACCAAAAAAGTTCCGAGGAGAGAAAACGAGAACGCAGCGATGGCGAGGAGCACGGTCCACGCCTTGAAGGCGCCGCGCTTCTCGGTCACCGCTAGAGAATGAATCAACGCCGTGCCCACGAGCCACGGCATAAATGACGCGTTCTCGACTGGGTCCCAAAACCACCAACCGCCCCAGCCCAGTTCGTAATACGCCCAAAAGCTGCCCAGCGCGATGCCGATGGTGAGGAAAA
>JAKPSO010000556.1 GCA_029571495.1 Pseudomonadota bacterium | reverse complement strand
GCGCTCACCGCCATATCGGCGCAGTTCTCACGCACGAATAGCAGCGGAAAGGTGTCGCGGTCTTTGATGCCCAAGAGCACGAGGCCCGTGAGGCGCTGCGGGTCCACTTGCACTTGCGAGGTGTCACAGCCTTCGCGCTGCAACGTTTGCAGCAAATAGCGACCCATTTGCTCGTCGCCGACGCGCGAAATCATCGCGCTCTTGAGTCCGAGTCGAGCGACGCCGAAGGCTAGGTTGGCGGAGCTGCCGCCGAGGTACATCGCCATGCTGCGCGCGTCTTCGAGCTTGCTGCCGAATTGCTGCGCGTAGAGATCGACAGCGAGACGGCCGAGGCACGCGAGGTCAATGTCGCGGTGAGCGGGGAAGCTTAGGCGCGGCATAGCGTGCTCCGAAGACGATGTGGACGGATGAGCGGGAGAGCGCGTGGTCGCATGGGCAATGTGTAGTTGCGCGCTGACGTCGGGAAATCGCCAGCTTTTGGAATAGTGCTGACCATAGCCTATCACCGCTGTTTGATACTGTTAATGTTTCGCATCTGCGCGCGTTTGCGTGATCTCAAATTTTCGTCTCTGCTGTGAGTCTTGAACTATGAAAAAAGTAGCCTTGTTCGGTGCCGGTCGCATCGGCTGTATTCACGCAGGCAATCTCGCTGCGCTTCCGGGCGTTGAGTTGGTAGCGGTGAGTGATCCGGTCGCCGCTTCCGCGGCCGCACTCGCGAAAACGCATGGCGCGCGCGTCGACAGCATCGAGGCGATCTTCGCCGACGCTTCGATTGATGCCGTCGTGATCGGCAGCCCAACGACGACGCACAGCGATCTCATCAGCCGCGCCGCCATGGCAGGCAAACACATCTTCTGCGAGAAGCCGGTGGATTTATCCGCCGAACGCGCAGAGCAGTGCGCGGCGTTGGTCGCGAAGGCCGGCGTGGCGTGCATGATCGGCTTTCAGCGTCGCTTTGATCCGACCTTCAACGAAGCGCGCACGCGTATCGACCGTGGCGAGATCGGCAATCCGGAAATGCTCGTGATCACCAGTCGCGACCCCGGCGCGCCGCCGGTGGAATACATCAAGCAATCGGGCGGCATTTTTCGCGACATGTTGATTCACGACTTTGACGTGTTTCGCTGGATCTTGTGCGGCGACGGCGATGAAGCGGCGTGGATCAGCGCCAACGGTTCCTGCTTGACCGATCCGGCCATCGCGGCGGCGGGAGATTTCGACTGCACCGCCGTGACGATCAAAACCAAGAAGGGCCGCCTGTGCCAGATCAACACCACACGGCGCGCGGCGTACGGCTACGACCAGCGCTTTGAAGTGATCGGCTCGAAAGGCATGCTGCAATGTGGCAATCACCGCCCGAGCGAAGTGACGCAAGCGGACGGCAACGGCACGCGCATCGACAACCCGGAAGCGTTCTTCCTGCAACGCTACGCCGCCGCGTATCGCCTCGAAATCGAACATTTCTTCGCGCAACTGCAAAGCGGCGGCAGCTTCCGAACGACGATTGCCGACGGTGTGAAAGCGCAGCGTCTCGCCGACGCGGCTGCTGCGAGCGCTTCGAGCGGTCAGCCCGTGGTGTTTTGATCGGCGACAGGGTACCCTTTAGCAGCTTTTTTGCGCTATCGACCGTGCCACGGTCGTTGCAGGTGGCTTTTTCTTAAAGTCGACATTACCAAAAATAAACGCGTAACGACCGCCGTGCGGCCGCTATAGCGAAAAAGCTGTGACGCTATGTTGTCGTGCGCGGGAACGCTCAGGCTTCGGCAATCTTCTTGAGATTGTTCAGGCCGGCATCGAAATCGGGCCCAACCATTTTGTCCATGAAATAGCCGAACCAGCGGAACACGGGGTTCATGCCGGCGTTGCCATTGATCGACCACGTGACCTTGGTGCCGTTGCCCTGCGGCGCGAAGATCAGGTCACCGGTGGCAGGCGTCATGTCTTCCATCGCGAGGATGTAGCCGATGCGTTTGTTTGCCTCGACCGCTGACCATTCCATGCCGCCGTTGCCTTCGGACTTACTCTTCCACGACCATTTCGAACCCACTGCGCCTTCCGGTCCGGAGTACGTGAGCTGCATGCTCGGGTCACGTTGGTTCCAGACGCTCCAGCGCTTCCATTCTTTTTGGTTCACCACCAGCGGAAACACTTTTTCTACGGGTGCGTTGATCGTGACGCTCCGTTGTGCGGTGTAGGTCGCGGGGAGCAGGTATCCCGAGGCCAGAATCAAGACCAAGATGCCGACGACGTACTTGAGGATTTTGATGGCGCGATCCACGGGTAGCTCCTGTGAATGATGTAGATGACTCATTTTCGCGCAAATTTTG
>JAKPSO010000555.1 GCA_029571495.1 Pseudomonadota bacterium | reverse complement strand
CTCGCCTAACTGTCGTTCCCGCGAAGGCGGGAACCCAGACCGATGCGACACCACAGACGCCCCGTGGACAGGGCTATTGCCTCGCGTGGGGGCTGGATTCCCGCCTTCGCGGGAATGACAGAGATGGTTCCAACTTCTGCGTAATAATTCAACGCATTCACAGGCGACGTTCAACCATGCCCCGTAAAAATTCCAACGCAAAAAAGCTGCCCCTTGGTCCCATCATGACCTCTATCGAGGGCACCGAGCTCACCGCCGAAGACCGTGAAATTCTTTGCCATCCGCTCATCGGTGGCGTCATTTATTTCGCGCGAAACTTCACGGACAAGGCGCAACTCCTCGCGCTCTCCAACGACCTCAAATCGTTGCGCGATCCGGCGCTCGTGATTGCCGTAGATCACGAGGGCGGGCGCGTGCAGCGCTTTCGCGAAGGCTTCACCGAAATTCAACCGATGCGCTCCCTCGGCGACCTCTGGACCACGCATCCACCATCGGCCCGCGCGCGCGCGTTCGAAGTTGGATTTACCATCGGACACGAGCTTGGCGAGGTTGGCGTTGATTTCACCTTCGCCCCGGTACTCGATCTCGACTACGGCGAATCGACCGTCATCGGTCATCGCGCATTTCACCGCGACGCAGGTGCCGTCGCCGCCCTCGCGACCGCCGTAATGCAAGGCTTACGCGCCGAAGGCATGGCCGCGGTCGGTAAACACTTCCCCGGTCACGGCTACGTCAAAGGCGACACGCATTGGGAGCGCCCAACTGACGATCGCACGTTTGATCAAGTGCTCGCTGCGGACTTAATCCCCTTCCGCGAACTCGTCGCCGCAGGTGTCGACGGCATGATGGCCGCGCATCTCATCTACCCCAACATTGACCCCAACCTCGCAGGCTTCTCACCGTTCTGGATGCAAGAAATTCTGCGCCACAAACTGCACTTCCGTGGCGTGATCTTCACCGACGATCTAGGCATGGTCGCCGCTCATGCAGCTGGTGACCTCACCGCACGCGCAGAAGCAGCCACAACCGCCGGCGTGGACATCGTCCTTCCGTGCAACGACCGCCCAGGACTCATCGGTTTGCTAGACACGTGGAAACCCACACCCGAGAGCACGCTCGCGCGCAAGTGGGAACGCATGCGCAAGAAGGTGGCGGGGCGGCGGACGTAAACTACCGTCCGGAAGCGGCAAACGTCGCTCGTAAGGATCAGTCGTTCCGCCAACGCACGTGCTTGAAGCAGCCTTGGTCTGGTCCCTACGACAGGTGAAAAGTATTACTTTGGACATCTTGGAAAACACATGAAGCTTGGTGCAGCAGTTCCCTCGTGCGTTGGCGTGATCGCAGCGCTTAGTGCCCTGATTTTTCCCGTGACGTTGCCGGCGCACAGCGTCACCCAAGTCGGCGACATGACACAACCGACGATGAATCACAGCGCGGTTCGGCTTCCGTCTGGACAGGTATTGGCGGTTGCAACCTCCGGACGCAGTGAGCTGTTCGATCCCCAGACGAATAGTTGGCGGCTAACGGGAAGCATGGTGCAGGGCACGATCTCACATCAGGCGATATCACTATCCGACGGACGTGTGTGGGTCGCAGGCGGCGAGTCAATAACGGCCACGCCTAGCGCTACAGACCGTGTTGAAATTTACGACGAATCGTTGGGCGCTTGGGCGCCTGGTACGTCGCTCGCAATTCCTCGAACAAGGTTTAGTGCCAATCGAATGCCGGACGGCTCGTTGTTGGTTGCCGGCGGCGTGGGAAAGGTGGCGGGTGTGCTTGGAACGCCTACTGTGCAGGTAGACCGCTTTTCACCTGACGCCGCGACGCGTTCAGCGGGGCCACCGCTTCCTTCGGCCCGCTACGGACATACCGCGACACTTGCAAGCAATGGCGATCTTATTGTCTTGGGGGGATTTGATGCCGCCGGCCAGCCCTCCAATACATGCTTTCGGCTACCTAGTGCCGCTTCGGCATTCTCTGCGTGCGCCGTGATGCCATCAGCGCGCGCAGGCCACCGTGCTGTTCTCTTGGATACTGGAAACATACTGGTGCTGGGTGCCGCGCCATCCGGCGTCACAGTTGAGTCGGTATACAACCCAATTACAGATCAGTGGACCGCAACGACTTTTGCCGCCTCACAGGCCGACAACCAAACGGTGATCCCGCGTAACGGGAATTCGATCCTCGTATGGGGTGGAGTTTTACCGGCGCAGCTGCCCAACATAGTCCAGCCAAAACGATATTTTTCGCAATATGACTATACCGGGGGGCTGTTCTGGGCCGATACAAATAACGCGACGTCGCTTGCCACCTTCGGGGCTCACGCCGCTACCGAGCTGGCCGATGGCCGGACTTTGATTTCTGGCGGGAGTGACACCGTCGCTTGCCTTATTCCTACCGGGCTCGGTTGCGTTAGCTACGGGTTGGGGGCGAACACAAAAACGTACGTCGTAGACAAGCAACCGTTTACTGGAGGAGACTTCGTGTTGTACGGTCGCGTGCCGTTTGACCCCAGAATACGCGAACGCTATCGCATTGACACATGGTCGAGCGGAAGCTGGAATCCTGTCGCCGCAGTGGGCAACCTGAGTATTTCCGACGGGAGCGCAAGTTGTAGCGTTACCCGTCCGGGCACTTCCTGCTATCTGACGACAGTCGCGTCTGGGCCGAAGGCCTACTCGTTCAACTTTGCTGGCGATGCAGAGTACCTTCCGCGAACGTGGAGCACGTCACGCCCAACGGGTGATCGTATTCGGATCGAACGCATCGGCGCTGCAGGAGTGGTTTCGGCCTCCGCGGGCGGTAGTGGAATCTTATGCGCGATATCCACCCCGTTTGATATTCACAACTGCGACGCACCGGTAGCTGCAGGCTCCACTCACACGCTGACAAGTTCTGCGCCATCGGGGTACACCTTTGTTGGCTGGCAGGGCGTGTGCGCAGGCATTGGACCGACATGCACGTTTAGCGCAGGGGCTTCTGGATCGTCGGTTGTTAAGGCGTACTTTGCGGCGACCGCCGACTTACCGTTTCGCATAGATTTGGATGAGTCCGGCGCCGCGAAGGCCTTGTCCGACGGGCTCGTGCTTGTGAAGTACATGGTGGATTTGCATGACTCGCCGCTAATGACAGGATTGCCAGACTCGTATGTGACAACTGCTTCTCCACAAGCACTTGAGGACAAACTCAATTTAATGCGCCCGCTCTTGGACGTAGACAAGAATGGCACAGTCGATGCGCAGACAGACGGCGTCCTCTTTCTGCGCTACATGTTGGGCATTCGAGGTACCGCCTTGACCAATGGCGCGCTTGGTGTTGGAGCGAGAGTTACCGATCCCGATCAGATTGGCGCAGCCATTCAAGCCCTAATGCCGTAGTCAAGCGCTTTTTGCGACGTGAGACCGCATCGGTGCCCCATAGAATCGCTTCACCATGCACGCGATTCTTCGTCACATCTTGTACTATCAGCTTTTTGCTCATAACGGCCTAATCACGGCGCTTTGCGGCACATTTTCTAGTAAGTCAACAAAAAGAAAAAATAGCCTAAAACGACCACCCAACGGCGGCTGGAGCCAAAAAGCTATCAATCCATTTTTCCCCGCGTTCGCCCCATGAACGCCGCCATCGAAGACACGCTGAAATCCCTGCCGCTGCGGCCGGGTGTTTATCGCATGATCGGTGCGGCGGCTGATGGGTCGGAGACGGTGCTTTACGTTGGCAAGGCGAAAAACCTGAAGAGCCGCGTGTCGAGCTACTTTGTGAAAAGCGGGCACAGCGCGCGCATCACGATGATGATCGCGCAGATTCAGCGCATCGAAACCACCGTCACGCGATCCGAGGCTGAGGCCTTGGTGCTTGAGAACAATCTCATCAAGTCGCTGGAGCCGAAATACAACATTCTCTTTCGCGACGACAAGAGCTATCCGTACCTTTGCATCTCCGGCGACGCGTATCCGCAGCTGCGATATTTTCGTGGCAAGCCCGACAAAAAACACACTTACTTCGGTCCGTTCCCGAACGGCTGGGCGGTGCGCGACGGCATTCAAACGCTGCAAAAAGTGTTTCAGTTGCGCACCTGCGAGAACACCGTGTTCGCGCATCGCTCGCGCCCGTGCATGCTCGCGCAAATCGGGCGCTGCACGGCACCATGCGTCGAGCAGATCAGCATCGAGGACTACAAGGCCGACGTCAAAAGCGCGACGATGTTCATGCGCGGCCAAGCCTCCGAAGTGACGAACGAACTGCAGGCGCAGATGGAGGCCGCAGCGGGCGAATTAGCGTTCGAGCGCGCCGCGCGCTTTCGCGACAAGATTGCGCGGCTCAATAGCTTGCAGAGCCGACAGTTCGTGTCGAGCGTTTCGGATAAAGACGTAGA
>JAKPSO010000537.1 GCA_029571495.1 Pseudomonadota bacterium | reverse complement strand
TGCCGCCGAGACTGTGGCCGGTGACGTACAGGCAGCGGGGCTTCGCCGTCGTGAGGTATTGAACGAGCGATTGGCCCGTGGTTGGGTCGGTTAAATCGAGCAGGTCGGACATGCCGTTGAACGTGCCCTGCGATACGAGCGCGGTGGGCGGGATGTTTTTCGGGTTTCCCTGCAACGCGCCGAGCGGCTGCGAGGTGTCAACATCGAAGTCTTGCAGCAGCCACGTGCTGAGACTCAGGAAGTCGGTGCCACGGATGACGACAAAGTATTCGTTGGTCGTCGTTCGTTTCGCGACGTACATCAGGCTGTATGGCACACCGGTAATGCGGGAGACGCATTCGGCGGGTCCCCAGACGACCTTGAGATCGGTTTGTTGCGCGACGTCAGCGGCTATGTTGCCCGTGTCGTCATATGAAATGACGCAGAGCGTGATCGCCGCCGTGGGGTAGTAGTTGTAGCTCGAACCAACGAGTTCCATCACGTTCATGCGCTGCTCCGTTTCGCGTTGGATGGGTGGGCGGCGAGGGCGTGTCCGAGGCACAGACGGCACCGCGCGAGGGGCGAACTTTGCGCCGCAGACGCAGGTGATGTCAAGAATATTCTTAGGCTCGTTCGCTCCAACACCGCCCCGCGTTCAACCAGAAAACTGCAACAGCTTTTTGGCCTAAACGACCGTCGAAAATACCTTGCAGCGCATTTGCATGGATTGTTGACGTACAGCAAAAATTGGTGCAAACGACCTGTGCACAAAGGCTTACATGGATAAGCTGTTAGCGAACGAGCGATGCGACACCCGTGGCAAATGCGGCGTGTGGTTTCTCCAGCGCCAAATGGGTCGACGCTATTTCATGATTTTTTGTGTATTTAATAAAATATGCAATATATAGTTCAGCAATGATTCCAATCAATACGCCCACGTATCAGCGCCTGCGCGAACAAATCCGAAGCGATATCGTGGATGGCATTTGGCCGTTAGGTAGTCATCTGACGCTTGCGGAGTTAAGTAGCCACTATCAGGTCAGCGCGAACCCAGTGCGCGAGGCGCTCTTGCAGTTGCAGGGTGAGGGCATGGTCGACATGCGCATGAATCGGGGCGCCGTGATACCGGCGGTGGATGCGCGCTATATCGACAATCTTTATCAGCTGCGCGGCGCGATTCAGGTCGCACTTTGTCGTGAGGCGGCACGCCGGGCGACACCGCAAGATTTAACGCAGCTTGATCAAAAACTAACAGAGTACGAACACGCAGCGAGTCGCGGCGACACCGCCGAGTGCGTGGAACGCAATCGCGCGCTGCACCACTCCATCGACAGCCTTGCCGACAATCCACTGGCGCTAGATGTGCTCAAAGCACGCTCCGGCTTAGTGGATGCATTCCGTCGTGCGCACGGCTACGGCGCCGGGCGGTTGGATGTTGTGGTGGCGCAGCATCGCGCGTTGGTCGATGCGATTCGCAAAGGCGACTCCGAGGCAGCGGCGAACGCAGCGTTTGCGCATTCGGAGTCATCGCGGCTGGATCTGCTCGCGCTGCTTCAGCAAGCGGCAGCCGATGCGGCGCATTGACCGCGAACCCGATG
>JAKPSO010000526.1 GCA_029571495.1 Pseudomonadota bacterium | reverse complement strand
GTGGATCTGCTCGATGACGCTGTCGTTGGCAAGATTGCGGCGGATGGACTGAAGAAGACGCTTCTGATGTTCGACCAATTCCACGACGTGAAGGACAAAGCGGACAAAGGCAACGCCAATGCCAAAGCCGTGATCCAAAGCTGGGCCGACGCCGAGTGGTTCACGAGCCGTCCGGAAGTGCCGAAATCGATCACGATTTCCGTGTTCAAAGTAACCGGCGAAACCAATACCGACGATCTGTCGCCCGCGCCCGACGCGTGGAGCCGCCCGGACATCCCGTTGCACGCGATGGCGATGCTCAAGAACAAGCGCGACGGCATTACGCCCGAAGAAGACGGCAAGCGCGGCCCGATTAAATTCATCAACGACCTGCGCGCGAAGGGCAATCTCGTGGCCTACGTCGGTGACGTCGTCGGCACGGGCTCATCGCGCAAATCCGCGACCAATAGCGTGCTGTGGTTCACAGGCGAAGATATCCCCTTCATCCCGAACAAGCGTTTTGGCGGTGTGTGCCTCGGCAACAAGATCGCGCCAATTTTCTACAACACGATGGAAGACGCCGGTGCGTTGCCGATTGAGTTGGACGTTGCGCAGATGAACATGGGCGACGTGGTTGAACTGCGTCCGTACGAAGGCAAAGCGCTGAAAGATGGCAAGGTCGTCGCTGAGTTCAAAGTGAAATCCGACGTGCTGTTCGACGAAGTGCGCGCCGGTGGCCGTATCCCGTTGATCGTGGGCCGCAGCTTGACGGGCAAAGCGCGTGAAGCGTTGGGCCTGCCGCCGAGCACACTGTTCCGATTGCCGGACGTGCCAAAGGATACGGGCCGCGGCTACTCGCTCGCGCAAAAAATGGTTGGCCGTGCGTGTGGTTTGCCCGAAGGCAAAGGCATGCGTCCCGGCACCTACTGCGAACCGAAGATGACCTCCGTGGGCTCGCAAGACACGACCGGCCCGATGACGCGCGACGAGCTGAAAGACTTGGCGTGCCTCGGCTTCTCGTCGGATCTCGTGATGCAATCGTTCTGCCACACGGCGGCGTATCCGAAGCCCGTGGACGTCAAGATGCACCACGAGCTGCCCGACTTCATTTCGACGCGCGGCGGCGTTGCGTTGCGTCCGGGCGACGGCATCATCCACTCGTGGTTGAACCGTATGCTGCTGCCCGACACCGTCGGCACCGGCGGCGACAGCCACACGCGTTTCCCGATTGGTATTTCGTTCCCGGCCGGCTCGGGCCTCGTGGCGTTTGCCGCGGCGACCGGCGTGATGCCGCTCGACATGCCGGAGAGCGTTCTCGTGCGCTTCAAAGGCAAGATGCAGCCCGGCGTAACGCTGCGTGACCTGGTGCACGCCATTCCGCTGTACGCGATAAAGGCCGGCCATCTGACGGTTGCCAAGCAAGGCAAGGTCAACATTTTCTCGGGCCGCATCCTCGAAATCGAAGGCTTGCCAGATCTGAAAGTTGAACAAGCGTTCGAGCTCGCCGACGCGTCCGCGGAGCGCTCCGCTGCGGGTTGCACCGTTGCACTGAACAAAGAGCCGGTGGCTGAGTACCTGAAGTCGAACATCGTGCTGCTCAAGTCGATGATCGCCGACGGCTACCAAGACCCACGCTCGCTGGCGCGCCGCATTAAGGCTATGGAAGCGTGGCTCGCGAATCAAACGCTTCTCAAAGGCGACGCTGACGCGGAATACGCTGCGGTCATCGAAATCAACCTCGACGAAATCACCGAACCGATCGTCTGCTGCCCGAACGATCCAGATGACGCGAAAACGTTGTCGGATGTCGCGGGTGCGAAGATCGACGAAGTGTTCATCGGTTCGTGCATGACTAACATCGGCCACTTCCGTGCCGCTGCAAAACTGCTCGAAGGCAAGCGCGATATGCCAGCGAAACTCTGGATCGCACCGCCGACGAAAATGGATGCACATCAACTCAGTGAAGAAGGCCACTACAACACCTTCGGCACCGCAGGTGCTCGCCTCGAAATGCCTGGCTGTTCATTGTGCATGGGTAACCAAGCGCAAATCAAAGAAGGCGCAACGGCGATGTCGACGAGTACGCGTAACTTCCCAAACCGCCTCGGCAAAAACACCAACGTGTATCTGGGCAGCGCAGAGCTGGCCGCGATTTGCTCGAAGCTCGGCCGCATCCCGACCAAAGCGGAATACCTCGCCGATATCGGCGTGGTCAACAGCGACGGCGCGAATATCTACAAGTACCTGAACTTCAACCAAATGGCAGAGTTCACGGACAAAGCAGACTCCGTGTCCGCGTAGTTTCGGTTCATCGCTCCGCGTCGAGCGGAATGCAAAAACGGCTCCTTCGGGAGCCGTTTTTCTTTGTCGCGCCCTTTATTGCGCGAGCGCGACGGTCATAATGGCGCGGTCAACAATTGCCCGCTCTACGCGCGATGCCGCTCACCCTCCCCTGCGAATCCGTCCCCACACACGCCGACTTTCGCGCGCTCTCCTCGCTCGACAACATCGCCGTGGACCTTCGCTACGCCACCGCCAACAATTTCGTGGGACGCGATCTGTACTCGCCCCTAGATTGCGCATGGCTGCATCGCGATGCGGCCGCAGCGCTGACGCGTGCTGCGCAGTGGCTTGCCACGCACTCACACGGCCGTGGCCTGCGCCTGTGTGTGCTTGACGCGCTGCGCCCACAACGCGTGCAGGAAGCGCTCTGGGAAGCCCTCGCGGATACGCCGCTGCGTATCTACCTCGCGCCGCCTGATCGTGGATCGATTCACTCGTTTGGGATGGCCGTCGACGTGACGCTGCTTGACGCCAATGGTTTAGAGCTAGACATGGGCACGGGCTTCGACGACATGACCGAACTCTCCCACCCCGCGTTCGAAAACGACTTCTTGCGCAGCGGCGACATCGCGGTCGATGCGATCGCCAATCGGCACCTGCTGCGAAACGCCATGCACCACGGCGGCTTCACGGGCATCAACACCGAGTGGTGGCACTTCGATTGTGGTGATCGTGCGGAGGTTCGGTCGCGCTACGCGCGAGTGCTTTGAGACGGCGCCGTCTCCGCGCGAATAAGCAGACGTGCGCTCAGCTTTTTCGCAGTAACCGCCGTCAGGCGGTCACCTCAGCACAGTTTTTCCAGAAGTCGACTTGTTAACTTTTCTCGCGGTAACGACGGCGCATCAGTCCCTACAGTCGAAAAGCCAATTGCCCCGGTAAATCGTAAACGATCGTGCCGCAATGACGCCTCAACGCGCACCGAACAGCCGCCGATACCAAGGCTCCGCGGTAGTCTCACCCAGCGTCGCGGCATACTCCAAGAGCGCGTCCAACACTGGTCGCGCAGCCTTGGACGTCGCCGATGCGTGATTGAGCATCGCAACGAAAATCAACGGGTGGCCATCGGCGCCTGGCACATATCCGGCGAGCGCCGACACATCGCGCAGCGTCCCGGTCTTCAGTCGAGCGCGCTCGGCGAGCGGAGTCTTGGCGAGACGATTGCGCATGCCGCCGTCAACACCCACGACCGGAAAGGCAGCCTGAAATTCGGCCGCCCACGGCTTCATGTGAGCTGCGCGTAGCGTTTTTGCGAGCTGCATCGGCGTGATTTTTTCGATGCGCGAGAGCCCCGAACCGTTGTCGAGCACGAGGCCCGTGTCGTCGATTTCTTGTTCACGCAACCAAGCGCGAACGCGCTCGGCGGAAGCAGTCGCGTTTGCGGGTTGCGCTGCGGCGTCGAGTGCCGTGACTGCGCCACCGCGCGGTGCAGAGAGCGCGAAAAACAGCAAGCGCGTGTTCGGATTGTCGGAGCGCTTGAGCACGTCGTGAATCATTTCGGGTAAGGCACGTGATGCGTGCGTTGCCAGCACAGTTGCGCCCGCACCAAACTGCGTGTTGCCCTCTCGTACCCTGCCGGAGAATCGCCCGCCGATCTCTGTCCACAATGCACGGAACAGGCCGTCAGCGTAGTCGGTGCGATCCACGACGCTGATCTGCGTCGCCGCAACGCAGTCGCGCGGGAAGTCTCCGTGCAATTCAACGCGCGTGATACCGTCCGCGCCGCGCACGACGTTGGGCAGCAACCACCCGTCTTCCCAGTCCTTGCAGGCTCTGTCCGATAGAGCGAACCTTGTGACGTATTCCACGTTCGCAACGCGCGGCGACGCAACCACCGAGACCTTGTCTTTGGCCGAGACGAGATCAAGCTGCATCAAATTTGTGCCCAGCGAAATCGCATCGGGCACCACGTTGTAGCGAAACTCTGGCGTCTCATCGAAGGGCGGCAAGCCAAGGTCCGGGCGTGACGGTGAGCTCCACGAAC
>JAKPSO010000507.1 GCA_029571495.1 Pseudomonadota bacterium | reverse complement strand
GGCGTGTGAAAACACGCCATGATGTCGCCGATATGGTCCTTCGCGGGCACACCCGTGTCTTCGCTCAATGAGGTTGCGTAGTTGATTGCGAAGCCGCCGTTCTCACCGAACAACTGCTCGGCCACATCCGCAAACTCATGTCCGGGGTCCGTGGTCATGCTTGCCGGAGCGCCGTCTCGGACGTAGTAGCGGTGACCATCGTATTCGTTGAACGCACCAACAGGAGGAGCGTCGATGTTAGGAATACCGGACATCGCGAACACGTGATCGAACGAGTGATTTTCAAGCATCAAGACGAACACATGCTTGATGGGTGAAGATTGCGCAGCGTCTGCCGACGCGTTGTTTGATTCCGACATTTCAACCTCCACACGAAGACATGGACGGCGACTGGAAACGTCGTTTGCGCGGCCTAACCGCGAAGCGTCGGTGACACCATATAAATCGCCTTTGCCGCAGTATGGCAGCCATTTGCGATGCAAGCGAGGCAATTCTGGCCAACGCGTGCGGACTCGCACGACGTGATGGCTCCAGACGACAGGCCACGTCACACCCGAAGCCATGCACCGAATAAGAGCAAAAATCCGCGCCAACTTGACGCAGCGCAATGTTCGTCGTGTTGCACAGCGTAATCTCACGGTGCCACCCGGAGCGGGTCGTGCAGTTTGACGCCTTCCGAGTTGCAGCACTGCTGTCGCGCCTGCCAGTGGTGCTGACGAAGCCGCGCGGCTCGTCACAACTTCAGTGCAAGCTGTCAGGCGTGTGCGTCGCGACGTGCCAATGACATGGTCGCCACCTGTGGAGACTGACGTGAAATTTCTGAAAAAACTGCTGGGATGCGCGGCCTTCGCAACGGCTGCGCTCACCTTGGCGTCCGCCGACGCCGCAACAACGATGCCGCCGAAGTCGAAAGAGGACGCGGCGATCGGCAAGATCTGCCTAGATTGCCACCAGAAGGAGAGCCCTGGTCTCTTCAGCGAATGGAAGAAGAGCAGCCACGCCCCGAAAGACGTCGACTGCTATGGCTGCCACAAGGGCAAAGAAGGTGACAAAGGCGTCGTTCAGCACGAAAAAGACAAAGCGGGCAAACCTCTCTTTATCTCGGTAATCGTTTCGCCGAAAACCTGTGCGCAATGCCACGAAAAAGAAGTCGCGCAGCAGCAGCGTTCGCACCACGCCAAAGGCGGTCAAATCCTCGCGTCGTTGGACAACATTATGGGCGAAGTCATCGGCGGTCCAGCCGCCGTCAACGCGGGTTGTCGCCAATGTCATGGCGGTACCGTCATGATTGACAAGGCCTCCGGCGAAGCCACGCCCGAGACGTGGCCGGATACGGGCATCGGTCGCGTGAACCCCGACGGAAGCTTGGGTTCTTGCTCGGCGTGCCACGCGCGCCATCGTTTCTCGTCGGCGCAAGCGCGCACGCCCGACACGTGCGGCAAGTGCCATCTCGGCCCAGACCATCCGCAGCTTGAGATCTACAACGAATCGAAGCACGGAATCCTCTATCGCGCGAACGTAAACGAGATGAACCTGCAATCGAAGAAATGGGTCGCGGGTGTCGATTACTCCGCAGCACCGACCTGCGCCACGTGCCACATGAGCGCCACGCGCACGCAAGGCATCACGCATGACGTCGGCGAGCGCATTTCGTGGACGCTGCGACCACCGATCTCGACGAAACTCAACATGGTGCGACTCGCCAACGGTGACGAATTCGATCAGCCGGAAGGCACGCCGCTACCGAAAATCGGCGACACCGTGAAGGGCTCGAAAGTCACGCAAATTCTCACGTGGGAAGACCGTCGCAAGAACATGACCAACGTCTGCTTCGCCTGCCACGGGTCGAACGTCATTAGTGGTCACTACAAACAGTTCGACGACGTCGTCAATCTCTACAACGACAAATTCGCGAAACCGATCGCGGCGTCGATGAAAGAGTTGCAAGACAAGGGCTACATCACGGCAGCGCCGTTCGACGAAAAGATCGAATGGACTTGGTGGGAAATTTGGCACCACGAAGGTCGTCGCGCGCGCCATGGCGCCGCGATGAGCGGTCCGGACTACACCTGGTGGCACGGCATCTACGAAGTTGCGCAGCACACCTACTTCAAGTGGATTCCAGAGATGCGGGAAATGGTTCGCAAGAAAGACGGCAATGAAAAATTCGCCGACGAGTTGCTCGCCAAATACTTCAAACCGATCGAAGGCCACGACTGGTATTTCAACGGCATCAGCAAAGACGCCATTGAAAAAGTTCGCAAGGGCTTTGAAGAACGCTATGGCAAGGGCGCTTTGAAATAGCGTCCAGCACCGGCCAGCGGTGCGCGCGACTCGCGCGCACCGCTTTTGTTTCCATCACCGAGGAATTGCATTGAAGTTTCGATCCATCGTCGTCGCGTTACTCATCACGAGTTGCGGGTCGGTTCTGTCGCACGCAGTCGACGCGCCTGCACCGTCTCGCGATCCGCTCATCGCGCAGGGCGACAAGTATTGGGCCGCGGGTCGACTTGATGACGCCCGCAAGAGCTTTGAGCAGGCGAAGGCAAACAATCCACGCTCGGTGCCAGCGCACATGAAGCTCGGCGGATTTCAGCTGGCAAGCCAAAAGTACAACGACGCCATCCAAACGTACCAAAACGCGATCAGTCTCGACGCGAACAACGCCAAGGCGTGGATTGGACTTGGCCTCGCGTATCGCCACACCGCGCGAGGCGAGCTAGCGCGCGCGGCGTTTGCCGAAGCGGTTCGCATTGAGCCCGCGCGGAAAGCACAACTGGCGCCGCTGTTAGAGGCTGGCACCACTTTCGAGGCAAACAGCGCACCGCACGCGGTAAATCCACACGCCAAGCCCAGCAGCGGCCGGCCTTAAGCGTCCGCGCTATCTCACGGACGCGATGCGCCGCCATTTGCTGATGGTGCTACAGTTTCTGTAATCCCTGCAACGCCTGCCGCAGCGCTTGCTCAAGCGGCGTCGTTTCTGCCGCGAGTGACTGCGACGTCGCGCCCGCGACGATCTCGTGCGGCAGTTGCCACATGTAGCGAAGTTCTGGCAGTTCACGCATGCTGGCGACGAAGATTGATGCGAAACGAATGAACGGCCACGGAAACGACTTCAGCTTCAGCGTGCGGCCCGTGGCGCGTTCGAGTGCGGCCGCCATCTGCTCCATCGTGATGGCGTAACCCGCGAAATTGACCACCGAGAACTTTGGAAGCGTTTCGCGGGCTTCGCCAACGTTCACGAAGGTTCGTGCGAGGTCGGGCACGTATGCCCACGCATGCTTGGTGTTCGCCGGGCTCAGCGTTGTGACGGCACCTTTGTTGATGTCTTTAACGGTCGCCAAGTCGAACCAACTGCCGGTGCCGCTCCCAAAAAAGTCGCCCGCTCGAACGACGACGCTTTGCACGCCTTCGCCCGCCGCGGCTTGCAACATTTGTTCGAGCTCTACACGAATTTTTCCTTTCTTGGTATCAGCGCACTGCGGCGTGGTCTCCAACAATTTTTCTGGCTGTGAAGAACCGAAGTTGTAGATGTTTCCCGGAAACAAAATCGTCGCACCGGTTTTCTTCGCGAGAGCAATCGTTGCACGCAAAAGTGGCGCGGCCGCAGTCGCCCACTCTGTATAGGTTGGATTGGCCGCGTGCACGACCACGTCCACTTTCCCGACAAGCGCGAACGTGCGCTCAACGTCGAGCGCGTCGACGACCACCTCCGACGCGCCGCGCGGTAGCGCCGCTTGTCCAGCGGTACG
>JAKPSO010000502.1 GCA_029571495.1 Pseudomonadota bacterium | reverse complement strand
CACGAACAGCGCTGGTCTCTGGCCATTGCTTCGGGCGGAACTCGTGAAACTGTTTTTTATAGCTATTCAGTTAGGTGTAATCATCAAGTTCTACGATTCGCTGGTTCTTCTGGCGATGTTCGCAACGTTTTTGGTGACCTTGTTGGCATGGCGAGCGGTTCTGCTCGTGACGCGCAGCTAGAACGCCCCGCTAGATACTTTACGCGCCGCATGTGTTGGCGCTGCAACAAATTTCGATTGAACGACTATGTCTGAATCCAGCACCGCCGTCCAGACCCCATCCGAGTACATTCAGCACCACTTGACCAACCTGCAAGGGACGTTCAATGGCAGCGCCTTCAACGTCGATTCCGTCGTCATGGGCTGGGCGCTGGGCATCATCGTGTTTGGTGCGTTGTGGATCCTGTCTCGCGGCGTGAAAAAAGACGGCGTGCCGAGTAAGGCGCAGGCGTTTTTTGAGCTGCTTTATGACTTCGTCGATAGCCAAGTGAAAGACATGTATCACGGCGACCGCCGTTGGATTGTCGGCGTGTCGTTCACCGTGTTCGTCTGGATTCTGGTCATGAACATGGTCAAGTTTCTGCCGGTCGACGCCGTCAGCTGGTTCACCGAGCACGTGATGCACGTGCACAACTGGAAGCCCGTCCCGACCGCCGACTTGAACACCACGCTCGCAATTTCGCTTTCTGTGATCTTGTTGATGATGATCGAAAGCGTCAAAGCCAAGGGCATTGGTGGTTACATCAACGAGTTGTTTAATGCGCCATTTCATGCGCACAACATCGTTGCGAAGATCATTCTGTTGCCGTTCAACTTCGCTTTCCAACTCATCGAGTTGTTGTCGAAACCACTCTCGCTCGCTCTGCGTCTATTCGGCAACATGTACGCCGGTGAAGTCATCTTCTTGCTGATCTCGTTGCTAGCCGCTGCGGGTATCGGCGGCGTCGTGGTCGGCGCGCTCCTGCATGCCGGCTGGGCGATTTTCCACATCTTGGTTGTTCCGCTGCAAGCCTTCATCTTCATGATGCTGACTGCGGTTTACCTCGCGATGGCGCATGAAGCGCACTAGGCCTTAGAGCTCATCGCGCTGCCGTTTACTGATTCGTTACTCAACTTGTTATTGCTTTAATTTCTCACTGAAAGGAAACTCAAATGGAAGCCATTCAAAAACTGATGGTCATCGCGTCCGTCCAAGGCTACACCGCTATCGCGGTTGGCATCATCATCGGCCTCGGCGCCCTTGGTGCTTGTATCGGTGTGGGCATCATGTGCTCTAAGTTCCTCGAATCTGCTGCTCGCCAACCTGAGCTGATCCCCCAACTGCAAGGCAAAGTGTTCCTGCTTCTCGGCCTGATCGACGCGTCGTTCATTATCGGTGTGGGTATCGCGATGTTCTTGGCGACGGCAAACCCGCTGCTGAGCGCACTCAAGTAATCTGGCTCACTAACTACTAGACAATCGGAGTCGCCGCATGAACATCGGCATGACGCTCCTGCTGCAAGGCATTGGCTTTTTCATTTTTCTGTTCGTCGTCTACAAGTTCGTTCTGCCGCCATTGGCTGACGCTGTAGAAGGCCGCCGCCGTCAGATTGCTGACGGTCTGGCCGAGGCAGAAAAAGGCAAAGCTTCGCTTGCCACTGCGCAGAAAGAAGTGGACAAAATCATCGCCGAAGCGAAGGCCAAAGCGGCTGACATCGTAGCTACCGCTGAAAAGCAGCGCAATGCAACGATTGAAGCCGCCAAAGGTGACGCTAAGGCCGCTGGCGAACGTGAGAAGCAGATGGCTGCGGACGAAATCGCCCAGTTGTCGGTGAAAGCAAAAGAAGAATTGCGTGACCGTGTCGCCGACCTCGCGGTCGCCGGTGCTCAACGCATTCTCACGCGCGAAATCAACCCACAAGTTCATGCTGAACTGCTGGGTCAATTGAAGGCTGAGCTGTAACCATGGCTGAACTCGCGACCATCGCCCGTCCGTACGCAGAAGCTGCATTTGCGCTTGCGCGTGACGGCGGCATGCTGCCTAAATGGGCCGACACGCTTGCCCTGTTGGCAGCGGTCGCCTCCGACGCCAAGATTGCTGCAGCGGTGGACAATCCCAAGCTCTCGCCCGAGCAAAAGCAATCGCTCTTCACGACTGTGATGGGCGACAAGCTGGACGCCAACACGACGAGCTTTGTGAAAGTGTTGCTTGAAGCAGATCGCGTCAAGCTGCTGCCGCAAATCAACGAGCACTTTCAGGCGTTGAAACGTGAAAACGACAACGTGGCCCGCGCCACCATCGTGTCTGCATTCCCGTTGACGGAACAGCAGCGCGACGAATTGCAAGGCGCACTGGCAAAACGCTATGGCCGCCAAATTGAAACGGCGGAACAAGTCGACGCGACGCTACTTGGCGGCGCCAAGATCATCGTCGGCGATCAAGTGATTGATCGTACGGTCGTCGGTCAGCTGCAAAAAATGTCCCGCCAGATCAAGGCGTAGCCTAAACACACATAACGAACCTCCGGCTCTGGAGAAAAAGTAATGAATTTGAATCCCTCTGAAATCAGCGAACTGATTAAAGCCAAAATCGCGAACCTCGATGTTGGCAGCGAAGTGCGGACCCAGGGCACGGTGGTCTCGGTGACCGACGGTATCTGCCGCGTGCATGGCCTCGCAGACGTAATGCAAGGTGAAATGCTTGAGTTCCCGGGCAACACGTTCGGCCTCGCATTGAACCTCGAACGCGACTCTGTTGGCGCCGTTATTTTGGGCTCCTACGAGCACATCACCGAAGGCGACACGGTCAAATCGACCGGTCGCATTTTGTCGGTGCCCGTTGGCCGCGAACTGATCGGCCGCGTGGTGAACGCGCTCGGCGAACCGATCGACGGCAAAGGCCCGATCAACGCCAAAGAAACCGACGTTATCGAAAAAGTTGCGCCGGGCGTTATCGCACGTAAATCGGTGTCGCAGCCAGTACAAACCGGTCTCAAGTCCATCGACTCCATGGTCCCTGTGGGTCGTGGTCAACGCGAATTGATCATTGGCGATCGCCAAACGGGTAAGACCGCTGTCGCGATCGACGCGATCATCAACCAGAAGGGCAAAGACCTCGTCTGCGTTTACGTCGCTATTGGCCAAAAAGCTTCGACCGTTGTTAACGTCGTTAAGAAGCTCGAAGAAAAAGGCGCGATGGCTTACACCATCGTCGTCGCAGCGACGGCGTCTGATTCGCCAGCGATGCAATACTTGTCGGCCTATGCAGGCTGCACGATGGGTGAGTACTTCCGCGATCGCGGCGAAGACGCATTGATCGTTTACGACGATCTGTCAAAGCAGGCCGTTGCCTATCGTCAAATCTCCTTGTTGCTGCGCCGCCCACCGGGCCGCGAAGCGTTCCCTGGCGACGTGTTCTATCTCCACAGCCGTCTGCTTGAGCGCGCTGCTCGTGTGAACGAAGACTACGTTGAGAAATTCACCAAGGGTGCCGTCAAAGGCAAGACTGGCTCGCTGACCGCTTTGCCGATCATCGAAACTCAAGCCGGCGACGTCTCTGCGTTCGTTCCGACCAACGTGATTTCCATTACCGACGGCCAGATCTTCCTTGAAACCGATCTGTTCAACGCCGGTATCCGTCCCGCTATTAACGCCGGTATTTCGGTGTCTCGCGTTGGTGGCGCTGCACAAACCAAGATCATCAAGAAGCTTGGCGGCGGTGTACGTCTTGCACTCGCGCAGTACCGTGAATTGGCAGCGTTCGCGCAGTTCGCGTCTGATCTTGACGAAGCCACACGTAAGCAATTGGAGCGCGGTCGCCTCGTGACCGAACTCATGAAGCAAGCGCAGTACGCACCGCTGTCGGTGTCGGAAATGGCCTTCACGCTGTTCGGCGTAAACGGCGGTTTCTTCGACGATGTGCCGGTTGCTAAAGCCTTGGCTGCAGAAAAAGCGCTGCACAAATACATGCAGACCAAGTACGCGGATCTGACCAAGCGCATCGAAGACACGAAAGATTTGTCGAAAGACGATGAGACCGCGCTGACCGCCGCGATGAAAGACTTCAAAGCTAACGGTTCTTACTAATCCGAACTTGCCAAATACGATAAGCGAAAGCAAATAATGGCTGGCTCAAAAGAGATTAGAACCAAGATCAAGAGTGTTCAAAACACTCGAAAGATCACCAAGGCGATGGAAATGGTCGCCGCATCCAAAATGCGCAAAGCGCAGGAACGGATGCGCGCGGCTCGCCCCTACGCCGATAAGGTGCGCAACATTGCTGCGCATATGGCTGAAGCCAATCCTGAGTACCGTCATCCGTTCTTGATCAAGCGCTCTGGCGCGAGCAAAGTCGGCATGATCGTGGTGACAACCGACAAGGGTTTGTGCGGCGGCTTGAATACCAACGTGCTGCGTGCAGTCGTTACCAAGTTCAAAGAAATCGAAGCTACGGGTTCCAAACCGCAAGTCACCGCGATTGGTAACAAGGGCTTCGGCTTCATGAATCGGCTGGGCGCGAATGTCGTGTCGCATGTGATCGGGTTGGGCGATACGCCTCACCTCGACCGACTGATCGGTGCCGTGAAGGTGCAGCTCGACGCCTATGAAAAAGGCGAAGTCGATGCGGTCTACCTTGCGTACACCAAGTTCGTCAACACGATGAAGCAAGAGTCCGTGGTTCAGCAATTGCTACCGCTGACCTCTGACAAGTTCGAGCAAACCGCCGCCGAAAAGCAGGCGTACAGCTGGGACTACATCTACGAACCTGATGCGCAATCCGTCGTCGACGAATTGCTCACGCGTTACGTAGAAGCGCTGGTGTACCAGGCCGTTGCCGAAAACATGGCGTCCGAGCAATCGGCGCGTATGGTGGCGATGAAAGCGGCGTCCGATAACGCGAAGAACGTGATCGGCGAACTGCAACTGTCGTACAACAAAGCGCGTCAGGCCGCGATTACCAAAGAACTCTCCGAAATCGTCGGCGGCGCTGCGGCCGTCTAACGATTGCGAAACCCCATTTGAAATTGAGATAACAGGACAAGACGATGAGCACGAATCAAGGCAGTATCGTTCAGTGCATCGGCGCCGTGGTGGATATCGAATTCCCACGCAACGCGATGCCAAAGGTGTATGACGCACTCACGCTCGATGCGTCAGCAACGCACGCCGGTGTTGAAGCCGGCCTCACGTTTGAAGTGCAACAACAGCTCGGCGACGGCGTCGTGCGCACCATTGCGCTCGGCTCGACCGACGGTCTGCGCCGCGGCATGGCCGTGAACGGCACCGGCAACGCGATCATGGTGCCCGTGGGCAAAGCAACGCTCGGCCGCATCATGGACGTGCTCGGTCGCCCGATTGACGACGCTGGCGAAATTCCGACGCAAGAGCGTCGCGGCATTCACCAAAAAGCGCCACGCATGGAAGACCTGAAGCCGACGACCGAGCTTCTCGAAACCGGCATTAAAGTTATTGACCTCATTTGCCCGTTCGCGAAGGGCGGCAAAATTGGTCTGTTCGGCGGCGCCGGCGTGGGCAAAACCGTGACCATGATGGAACTCATCAACAACATCGCGAAGAGCTACGGTGGTTTCTCCGTGTTCGCCGGCGTGGGTGAGCGTACTCGCGAGGGTAACGACTTCTACCACGAGATGGAAGAGTCCAAAGTTCTCGACAAAGTCGCGATGGTGTTCGGTCAGATGAACGAACCCCCAGGAAACCGTCTGCGCGTTGCGCTGACCGGCCTCACGATGGCCGAAAAATTCCGCGACGAAGGTCTCGACATTCTGTTCTTCGTTGACAACATCTACCGTTACACGCTGGCAGGTACCGAAGTGTCCGCGCTCCTTGGCCGTATGCCATCTGCCGTGGGTTACCAGCCAACGCTCGCCGAAGAAATGGGCCGTCTGCAAGAGCGTATTACCTCGACCAAGACCGGTTCGATTACGTCGATTCAGGCCGTGTACGTGCCGGCCGACGACTTGACCGATCCGTCTCCTGCGACGACGTTCCAACACTTGGATGCCACCGTGGTTCTTTCGCGTGACATCGCTTCGCTCGGTATTTTCCCGGCGGTGGATCCGCTCGACTCAACGTCGCGCCAAATCGACCCGCTCGTCATTGGCGAAGCGCATTACTCCTGCACCCGTTCGGTTCAGGCGACGCTGCAACGCTACAAAGAATTGCGTGACATCATCGCGATTCTTGGCATGGACGAACTCGCTCCGGAAGACAAGCT
>JAKPSO010000484.1 GCA_029571495.1 Pseudomonadota bacterium | reverse complement strand
CGACGACGATGGTCTGGCCCAAATCTTTGCCCATAACTTCCGCGAGATGGCGCGCGACGACGTCGGTGGCGCTGCCCGCCGGGAAGGGCACGAGGAATTTGATGGTTTTGGTCGGGTACGCCTGTGCGCTGGCGGCGGTGGCCGTGAGCGCGACGGCGGCGCAGGCGAGCGCGCGAGTAAGAGAGCGAAGCAGCATAGTGACGAGCCTTGTGGAGTCGGGAATCTTGGGTGATTGTAGGAAGCGGCGCGGTTTTGACTTGCTGGATTGCCCGTGATTAACAGCTTTTGCGCTGTATCGACCGTTTGGCGGCGCTTACCGCATCGTTTTATAACTTTTCGACTATTCACTTTTTCGCGCTTCGTGATCCATGCTGCGGTCGTTACGTACAGAAAGCTGTAATGGTTTAAGTCTTATACATGATTTGGAAACGCTTTCCATGATGTGAAATTTCAGCTAGCATTTCGTTTGGAGGCAATGCTCGACATTCAAAACCGTTGTGCAGTGCAGTAACGCCACAATCACGTGGAAGACACATTCGAGCGCGCGCGACACCCGCGAACGCTCATCACAAGGAGGCCGGCATGGACATGCCCAAAGATCTAGATCCGAAAGAAACCAGCGATTGGCTTGACTCGCTCGACAGCGTCATCGCCAACGAGGGTTACGAGCGTGCGCACTTCCTGCTCGAAGCGCTGTTTGACAAAGCCCGTCGCACGGGTGGCAATGCGCCCTTCTCGCCAAACACGGCCTACCTGAACACGATTCCGGCACACTTGGAGGCCACGAGCCCCGGCGACCATGAGATTGAGCATCGTCTGCGCAGCTACGTGCGCTGGAACGCGGCGATGATGGTGCTGCGCGGCGGCAAAAAAGATCTGGAACTTGGCGGGCACATCTCCTCCTTCGCGTCCGCTGCGACGCTGTACGACGTCGGCTTCAATCACTTCTGGCACGCGCCGTCTGCCGATCACGGTGGCGATCTGGTGTACGTGCAAGGCCACAGCGCGCCGGGTGTTTACGCCCGCGCCTTCATGCTTGATCGCCTCACGCAAGATCAGATGGATAACTTCCGTCAAGAAGTCGACGGCAAGGGGATTTCGAGCTATCCGCATCCGTGGTTGATGCCGGACTTCTGGCAGCTGCCCACAGTGTCGATGGGCTTGGGCCCGCTGATGGGCATTTATCAAGCGCGCTTCCTGAAATATTTGCACGCACGTGGTCTGGCCAACACCGAAGGTCGCAAGGTTTGGGTGTTCTGCGGCGACGGCGAAATGGACGAACCGGAATCGCTCGGCGCGATCAGCATGGCCGGTCGCGAAGGCCTCGACAACTTGGTGTTCGTGATCAACTGCAACCTGCAACGTCTCGACGGCCCCGTGCGCGGCAACGGCAAGATCATTCAGGAACTCGAAGGTGATTTCCGCGGTTCGGGTTGGAACGTCATCAAACTCATTTGGGGCGGCTACTGGGATCAGCTCCTCGCGCGCGACAAAGACGGCGTGCTCGTCAAGCGCATGGAAGAAGTGATCGACGGCGAATATCAAGTGATGAAGGCGCGCGACGGTGCCTACGTTCGCGAAAAGTTCTTCGGCAAATATCCGCAGCTTCGCGAAATGGTCGCCAACATGTCCGACGAGGACATTTGGCGTTTGAACCGCGGCGGCCATGATCCACACAAGATTTACGCGGCCTACGACAGCGCTGTGAAACACAAAGGCCAACCGACCGTGATCCTCGCCAAGACGGTGAAGGGCTACGGCATGGGCCAGAGTGGCGAAGGCCTCAACATCGCGCACCAAGCCAAGAAAATGGACTTGGAATCGCTCAAGCAAATGCGTGATCGTTTCGGCATTCCGATCAAAGACGAAGACCTGCCGAACTACCCGTACTTCAAACCCGCGGCTGATTCGCCCGAGGGCAAATACATGCGTGAGCGTCGCAGCGCGCTCGGCGGTTATCTGCCACAGCGCCGCGTCAAGAGCGCGAGCTTGCCAACGCCGGAAGTGAGCGCGTTCGAAGCGCAACTTAAAGGTACGGGCGAGCGCGAAATCTCCACGACGATGGCCTTCGTTCGTATCCTGAACACGCTCGTGAAAGACAAGTCGATTGGTCGCCACGTCGTACCAATCGTGCCGGATGAATCGCGCACCTTTGGTATGGAAGGTATGTTCCGCCAACTCGGCATCTGGAACCAACAAGGCCAAAACTATCAGCCGGTCGACGCCGATCAGCTGATGTTCTACAAAGAGGCGAAAGACGGCCAGATTCTGCAAGAAGGCATCAATGAAGCCGGCGGTATGGCCGACTGGATCGCGGCGGCG
>JAKPSO010000476.1 GCA_029571495.1 Pseudomonadota bacterium | reverse complement strand
AAGATCACGGTACGCTGTCGCTGCGCCACCAAGACGCCGGTCGGTCAGGCGACCCACGTCGACGATGCCGTCCGCCTCGCTTGCGCCGAATTGCTTCGTTTGAAATTTGCGGATTGCCGCCGAGGTCTTGCTTCCGCAGATGCCGTCTTCTGCGAGCTTCGGATCGGGGCCGCCCTCATGCGCAGGAAATCGATTGAGCGCGATCTGCACCTTGCGCACGTCGGTCGCTTGGTTGCGACACCTTGCTGCTAGTCCAACCGCGGCCACAATGCCCAGCCGAGATGGGCGCGGTTGCCCCGGGCTGAGGGGCTTACAGCCGTCTTTTCCGCAAAACGCATAACTCTTCACAAAGCTTCCCACTAATTAAGGCCAGCCGGTTGGCTCTTGTGAAGACGTAAACGAAATCGGAACCGCGACGCGACTCAGATCATTTTCATGTGCTGATGTGCGCTAGTGCTTCGTTCCAAATATCCGATCGCCCGCATCGCCTAATCCCGGCACGATGTAGGCGTGTTCGTTGAGGTGGTCGTCGAGAGACGCGGTGAAGGCAGCGACGTTCGGGTGCGCGTCCAAGAGCGTTTGAACGCCTTCTGGCGCGGCCACGAGCGAGAGAAAACGAATTTGCGTGTCAGGCACGCCACGTTTGTTGAGCACGTCAATCGCGTGCACCGCTGAATTGCCGGTGGCGAGCATCGGGTCGCAGACGATGAACATGCGGCCTTCAATCTCTGGTAGCCGCACGTAGTATTCGACCGGCTTTTTGTCTTCGCCGCGATAGAGACCGATGTGGCCTTGGCGCGCGGAAGGGATCAAATCCATCAAGCCTTCGGCCATTCCGAGCCCTGCGCGCAGCACCGGTACCACGGCAATTTTTTTGCCCGCGATCACCGGCGCGTCCATCGCGCAAATCGGCGTTTCAATGCGCTCGGTCGTCATTGGCAGGTCGCGCGTGAGTTCGTAACCCATCAGCAGCGTCAACTCGCGCAGCAGCTCGCGAAACGTGCGCGTGGAGGTCTCTCTATCGCGCATGTGCGAAAGCTTGTGTTGCACCAACGGATGGTCAACGATGGTGAGATTCGGGAAGCGGGGATCTTTGCGCATGGGAGATTCGCCGAGGCGAGTTGGGCGTGATGTGCTCGATTGTAAGAACGCGGACGAATCTACTTCCACGCGGTCAAAAACGCGAGCAGAACGTTCGCCGAATTGTCCGCCGCGATCTTGAAGAACGTTTCGATTTCGTTCTCGCCTTTGCCACCGCCCGCTAGGTCGCTCAAGCTGCGAAACGCGATGTACGGTACGCCGTTGGCGTACGCGACCATCGCGGTGGCGGCGGTTTCCATGTCCAGAACATTGGCGTTGAATGTCTTAAACGTGTACTCACGAAACGCGGCGTTGTCGACAAAGGCTTGGCCGGAAACGCCGTTGCCACCAACCACGAGCTGTGGTTTGGTGGTGAGACACACTTTTTTATTGTCGCAATCGTTAAGCGGCACGTTGCCCAAGCGACGCGCGATCGCGAGCAACTTCGGATCAGCGTCAAACCAAAACTTGTTCTCTTTTTCAGAATGACCCTTCGAACGAACGCCGACCGGGCGCGGAAACATCATGCCGAAATTCGGCATCTTCGCGTCGTTCATCCACTGCGGCGCGACGTAGGTGCCGGGCGCTGTTTCGCGTGCGGCAAGGATTTCTAGATATTGGCCCCAGCGCTCCGCGACCACGACGTCACCCACATTCAGCGCCGGGTTGACGCCGCCCGCGATGCCGCTGAACACGACGTGCGTGACATTGAAGCGATCGAGTGCGAGTTGCGTGTTCATCGCTGCGTTGGTCATGCTGACACCGCTCAAGAACAGCACAACCGGCTTGCCTTGCAAGCGCCCGGTTGTGAATTCGACACCGTTCGCAACGTGCTTGCGCGGCGCTTTGACATGCGACAGCAAAAGCGTGAGTTCCGGCGTGAACGCAGAGATAACAGCGATGCGCGGCGTGCGATCGAATACGCGATCAGCGGCGCTTGCGGTAAACGCAGTGCAGAGCGCAAGAAACGCAGCGACAAGCATGCGTCCGTGACAAGTGCGGGTCATGGCGAATCCTCAATGTGGAACGTTGAGAGCGTAAACCAATTGAGGCGACTTGTGCGCTACGAAACGAAAGTACGCTTACCGCGTTTCTGGTGTCGCGGGCTTCTGAATCGTCGTTTTCGACAGCGAGATCATCGCGACGCCCGCCAGTACCAGTGCGGCACCGATGAGTTGCAATGCGGAAATGTGTTCGTCCAAAAAGGCCGCGCCCATAAAGATCGTGATCACTGGGCCAATCGTGCCGATCATCGACGCGTCGCTCGCGCCGATGCGCTTCAACGCCTCAGCCATCATCCAGACTGGCGCGGCGGTTGAGAACACCGCGAGGCATACGCTGTAGCCGTAGAGCTTCATCGGCAGATCGAGCGCCGAGAGTGGCCGCATGATGAAAAACTGGGTCATAACAAACACCGTCGCCACGAGCATCATGTACGCGGTGAACCGCGTGCTACCAATGCGCCGCGTGAGATTCGTCCCGACGAGCATGTAGGTGGCGTAGCAGACGGCGCTTCCGAACACGAGCAGCGTGCCCGTTACCAACGCGCGTGTGTCGGAGCTGATCACGAGATCATGCCAGTACGCGAGGCCAAGGCCGAAGTACGACACGAGGAGCGCGAGCGCTACGCGACCGGTGATGCGCTTGTTCAGAAACAGCGCCGACAGCACGACCACAATCGTGGGGTTGGTGAACAAAATCAATCGTTCAAGGCCCGCGCTGATGTACTGCAAGCCCCAGAAATCGAGGAAGCTCGACATGTAATAGCCGATGAATCCGAGTAAAGCGATGAACGCCCAATCGCGCCGCGAGAGCGGAGCGGGCGCGCTATTCACGGTGTCGCGTTGCGCCCACCACGCCATCAGCAAGAAAAACGGCAACGAAAAAATCATTCGCAGCGCAAGCAGTGTCACCGCATCCAG
>JAKPSO010000470.1 GCA_029571495.1 Pseudomonadota bacterium | reverse complement strand
TGTACCTTGACGCGCTTGTGCAATCGTGGACACAAACACTCGCAGGACAATTCACCTACGTGCCCGTCGTCAGCGATGCGCTACCCGAAGACGAATGGACCGGCCGCACGGGCTTCGTACACCGCGCGGTCATGGAAGACTTCCCCGACCTCACGCAGCATCAGGTCTACGCCTGCGGCGCGCCCGTGGTCGTCGACTCAGCGCGCGTGGATTTCACATCCAAATGCGGCTTGCCTGAAGACGAATTTTTCGCAGATAGTTTTGTGGTGGCGGCGACTGCAACGGCATAGCTACTTGACACTCCACACTCCGGTTTCGCCTAGCGCCTTTTGCGCGTCGTTAGCCAGCCACGCTTTTGCTTTCACGTCTTGCTTTAGATAGGCGTCGAGAAACTTGAGCGTGACGCGCTGTGTGTGGTCGCGAATCACGGCTGCGGTAGCGCTGTCGGTCATGTTCTTGCTGTCGCCTGTGACCGCGGCGAGCCACGCACCGTCGCGCGAACTGCCGCCGCCGAACACGGCGTGATCGCCGCCTTCGAAGACGACACGATATTTGTCGCCCGCAGGCTGCGCATCGAATAGGGCGGCGCGCGATTTGGCGTTAGCGCCAGTGTTCATCACGTCGCCGTCGATCGTCCCGGTCACACTGAGGAAGGGTCGCTCCATCGCACCGTAGCGTTCTGGCCACGAACGTTTGAGGCCTTGCACCGATGGGCTGAATGCGATGAACGCCTTGATGCGCGGCTCTGCGAGCGATTTGATTGGCCCCGGATAGCGCACGCCCGCTAGCGACATCGTGGTGAGCGCGCCAAAGCTATGGCCCGTCATCGCGATGCGCGTAAGGTCTGCGCGCTTCACCCAGGCCGGTGCGTCCGATTTGGTTTGCAGGCGGGTAATTTCGTCGATGACGAAACGAACGTCATCGACGCGCCCGAGGAGTTGCTCTGCGGTTGCTCCGCGGGCGAGGCGCTGCCGCGGCGCACCTTCGCCGGGTCCTCGCCACAGCGCTTCATCGCTGCCGGGATGCTGCACGTGCACGACGAGATAACCATTGGCCGACCAATGTTCGCCCCAGAGTTTGCCGCCCTCGCGCGAACCGCCCAGTCCGTGCGAAAAAATCACGAGCGGCACGCTCTCCGCTCCGTCGGGCGCGCGAATCTTGAGCGGCACTGCGCGCTCGCGACTGCCGTCCTTCCATTCGGCGTCGATGACCTGCGGCGCTGCGAAAGCGCTCGGGGCGGTCGCCCATGCAAGACCAAAGGAGGCAAACGTAACGCAGAGCAAGCGATGAATCTTCATGCGTCGAAATGTAACCGTCAACTAAGGTGTGTGACACACGCATAATGCAAACAAACGTAACAGCACGCCCGGTAGTTCAACGCGAAAAGCGATCGTCGAAAAGCGCCTGCAACTCAGTAAGAACATGGAAACCATCAAACACCTACGCGGCCAATATCTTCTCGGCGCTGATAACGCTGCAGCCTTGGTCGAACGCAACATCGCGCGCGTAAACGACCCAGCGGGCGAGGGCGCACGCGCCTTCTTATCCCTCAACGAATCCTCAGCGCGCGCGGCGGCGGCTGAGTCGGATGCGCGCATGCGTATGGCGGACTCGCGCGCATTGGACGGCGTGACCATCGCGATCAAGGATTTGTTTGACGTTGCCGGCGAGGTGACCGCTGCGGGTTCGACGGTGTTGCGCTCGCGACCACCTGCCGCGGCCGATTGCCCGGCGGTAGCGCGGCTACGCGACGCAGGCGCGATCATTTTTGGCCGCAACAACATGGTGGAATTTGCCTTTTCGGGCGTGGGCATTAACCCGCACTTCGGCACGCCGCGCAATGTGTGGGGGCGAACTGCGGAAGGCGGTGGTCGTGTGCCCGGCGGTTCGTCGAGCGGCGGCGGCGTGGCCGTCGCCGACGGCATGGCGGTCGCCGCGTTGGGTTCTGATACCGGCGGCAGCGTGCGACTTCCGGCTGCGTTCAATGGCGTGGTGGGATTCAAACCGACGGCGTACCGGGTGCCGGTAAACGGCGCGATACCGCTGTCGTTTTTGCATGACTCGGTCGGACCCATCGCAAATTCGGTGGAGTGCTGCGCGCGCATCGACGCGGTGCTTGCCAATGAAATCTATCGCGAGCCGACGCCGAAACCGATGAAACGCGTGCGTCTACTCAATCCGCTGGGTACGCTGTGGACGCAGCTTGACCCCGAGGTGGAGTCTGCCGTGAAGCGTGGCATCGACACACTGCGTCGCGCTGGCGCGACGGTGGTGGACGCGCGATGTGAAGCGCTTGAAGACTTGTTTCGCGACGCGGCAGCGCCTCCAGAGGAGCGCCTCATGGGCCGCATCTCGGAGACGTACGACTGGCACGCGGCCAATGTGAAACTCAACGGCGAGGGCTACGATCCGCGCGTGTGGAAGCGCATCATGCAAAGCGCGGATGTAACGCGCGCCGAAATGTCGCGCGCGCTTGCCTACTTGCGGCTGTGGAAGCATCGGATGAATGATGTGTTCACCGGCGCTGATGGCTTCGACGCGATCATCGCGCCGACGATTGCCTGCATCGCTCCCGAAATCGCGCCGCTGGTCGCGGACGAGGCGTTGTTTTTCGCGAAGAACCAACTCATCCTCCGGAACACGGCGTGGGTCAACATGATGGATGGCTGCGCGCTGACCGTGCCATGTCACGTCAAGGGTCAGGCACCCGTCGGGTTGCAGCTCGTTGGTCGACACGCCGGCGATCACGCGCTGCTGGCGCTCGGTTTGGCCGTGGAGCAGGCGCTTAGTGAGCGGATGTAGATCTGCGGACTCTCGTCGTTACAGCTAAATACCGCGAAGCACCTTTACACGATCGTTGCAGCGAGAAAAATCTACTAGTCGATATTTGCGCAAAATTCGCGCCAACGACCAGCTGGTGGTCGTTAGCGCGATAAAGCTGTTACTCGACGCGAACCCAGACCTGCGTGCGGCCCAGAATGGGCGCGCCGATGTAGCCGCGCACGTCCATCTTTTTGTTGTCGGCGCTTGGCGTCAGGCGCACTTTGTAAACCTTGCCGTCGTTCGGATCGAGGATGTCGCCGCCGCCCCAATGATCGTCGTCCTTCTTGACGTTACGAATCACAGTCATGCCCATCACCGGCTTGCCTTTGCGATCGTCGCTGCACTCGTCGCACTTCGCGTCTTGCTTGGCGGGGTCGAGCAGTTTTTCTACTTTGCCGGTGAGCACGCCGCCGCTCTCGGTAATGCGGATGATGGATTTTTCTTTGCCGGTCTTGTCGTCAATCGTCTTCCAAGCGCCGACGGGACTTTGCGCAAACGCAGCGCTGGCGACGAACAGTGAGAACAGAGCAGTGAGCAGTTTCATAAATTCCTCCTTGTTTGAATCAATGAAGCAGAGACGCTAACGAACGAGCACTACCAGCCGCCGACAAAGTCGCGCTTGCCGAGCGGCACGCCGGCTTGCCGCAGCAAGTTGTACGCGGTGGTGATGTGAAAGTAAAAGTTTGGCAATGCGAAGCCCGTGAGATACGGCAAGCCAACGAACTCGGTCGGTGTGCCCGCAATTGGCAGCGTGACGACGCGCGTTTCGGCGCCTTCAAATTGTTCGGACTTTAGCGTCGCGAGAAAGTCGCGCGTTTTTTGGCAGCGGGCTTTGAGTTCGGCAAAGGTCTTTTCGTTGTCTTCGTACTTCGGCACTTCGGCGCCCGCGAGCCGCGCGCATGCGCCCTTCGCGAAGTCAGCCGCGATCAACACTTGTCGCGTGAGCGGAAACATGTCGGGGTAAATCCGCATAGCGGTGAGCACAGTCTCGTCTATCTTACGTTCCGCAGCAGAGGCCGCGCCTTTGTCCAAGAGGTTCATGAGATTGCCAAGGTAGCGATCAAAGACCGGGACTGACAGCGTGTACATCGAGGCGTTCAAAATAATTTCCTTTGCGCGAAACAGCGGGGCCGACAAAACAGTTTGAGCCGATTGTAGGCGCATCGTGTGCGCAGCATTTCATATCAAACGCGTCGCGCCGTTCCGTAAAAATCAACAAGGAAGAGCATGGAACGACGCGAATTTCTCTCTGGTGCGGGCGCCGCGGGCGCACTAAGCGCCGCCACCCTCGCAGCATTTGCGACAAGCAACGCGGAGGCGCAAAACCTCCCCGCCGTGAACTGGCGGCTCACGTCGAGTTTTCCGAAATCGCTCGACACGATCTACGGTGGCGCGGAGCAGTTCGCGCGCATCATGGACGCAATCACGGGCGGGCGCTTCAAGATCACCGTGGCCGGTCCCGGCGAAATCGTTCCTGCGCTCGGTGCGTTTGAGGCCGTGCAAAAAGGCGTCGTCGAGTGCACGCACACGGCGGGCTATTACTTTCCGAACATCAACAAGGCGCTCGCGTTCGACACAACGCTTCCGTTCGGAATGAACCAACGCCAACACAACGCTTGGGTCTACACCGGCGGCGGCTTGGAGCTGCTGCGCGGCTTGTTCGCGCAGTACAACATGGTGAACTTTCCGATGGGCAACACCGGTGCGCAAATGGGCGGTTGGTACAACAAGGAAATTCGCAGCGTTGACGACGTGAAGGGGCTAAAGATTCGCATCCCCGGCTTCGGCGCGGAGATTTGGAAGAGGCTTGGCGCAGAGCCCGTGAGCATGCCTGGCGGCGAAATTGCGGCCGCGCTGCGCGACAAAAAAATCGACGCGGGCGAATGGGTCGGCCCGTACGACGACGAAAAGCTGGGTCTGCCGTCGGTGGCTCGTTTCTACTATTACCCCGCGTGGTGGGAGCCCTCGGCCGCGCTGAGTCTGTACGTCAACAAGGCCGCGTACGAGGCCCTGCCGACGCCGTACAAAGAGGCGATCAGCGTGGCCACCGGCTGGGTGAACCAGTGGATGATGGCGGCCTACGACACGCGCAATCCGGCGGTTTACAAGCGCATGATCGGCAGCGGTACGCGCGTGCAACTGTTCCCGAATAACTTCATGATCGCCGCGTATCGCGCCGCTTTCGCAATCTACGACGCCGAGGCCGCGACGAACCCCGCATTCAAGAAGATTTACGAGCCGTGGAAGCGCTATCGCTCAGAAATCAACGAATGGCACAAAACGGCCGAAGCGGCGATGACAAACTTTTTGGCAAACTGGCGCGGCGAAGGCTAAATTCGTGACAAGGGATAGTAAGATTACGGCTGGTTTCAGGAGAAGCAGCGCCGCAAGGACGCCGCTACCGTAGGCGTAATCCCCGGAAGATCGCTCAGGTGCCGATACTGATACCGAATGAAAATCTGGAGAGCGAGGCAGTCGACCGTAAGTCGGCGAGAGCCTCCGCCGAAGGGGCAAAACACCGAGCCGCGCTCGGGTTGAATCTCTCAGGCACAAAGGACAGATCCGGGACGTAATACTTCCTCAATGGAGCCACGTCCCGATATGTCTGAGTCCGCCACAGAATCCCTTTCCCGCACCCCGCTATACGACCTGCATGTGAGCCTTGGCGCGCGCATGGTGCCGTTTGCTGGCTATGAAATGCCGGTGCAGTATCCGCTTGGCGTGTTGAAAGAGCACTTGCACACCCGTACGCACGCGGGTTTGTTTGATGTGTCGCACATGGGGCAGGTTGAGCTGCATGGGCCTGATGCAGCAGCGGCACTCGAAACGCTTGTTCCCGTTGACGTGATCGGCATCGCACCGGGTAAACAACGCTACGCGCTTTTCACTAACGACGCCGGCGGCATCCTTGATGATCTGATGATTTTCAACACAGGAAGCTACTTGCACGTCGTGGTGAACGCCGCGTGCAAAGCGCAAGACATCGCGCATCTGAAAAACAAAATCGGCAATCGTTGCGACGTTCGCGTACGTGACGACTTGGCGCTCCTCGCGCTGCAAGGGCCGGGCGCAGAGGCAGCGCTCGCAGGCGTCGCTGTCGGTGAGATTCCGGCGGTCTTTATGGCGGGCGGTCGCGTGAAGCTTGCGGGCATCGATTGCCTCGTAACGCGCACCGGCTACACCGGTGAAGACGGTTTTGAAATTAGCGTTCCCGCGGCACAGTGCGAGGCGCTGGCAAAGGCGCTGCTGGCGCAGCCGAACGTACAGCCCATCGGTCTTGGCGCGCGCGATTCGCTGCGCCTCGAAGCGGGCCTGTGCCTGTATGGTCACGACCTAGATACAACCACCACGCCCGTCGAAGCCTCGCTCAACTGGGCGATGCAAAAGGTGCGTCGCACCGGCGGCGACCGCGCAGGCGGCTTCCCCGGCGCGAATGTGATCCTCGGCCAGCTCGACAATCCGACCAACGTTAAGCGCAAACGCGTCGGCTTGAAACCCGACGGCCGAGCGCCAATTCGCGAGGGCGTTGAATTGAATGATGCCGGTGGCGCAAAGATTGGTGTCGTGACCAGCGGCGGCTTTGGCCCCACGGTGAACGGGCCGGTCATCATTGCGTACGTCGACGCCGCACACGCCGCGCCCGGCACCAAGATGAACGCGATGCTTCGCGGATCGCCCACGCCAGTTACGGTGGTGGCGATGCCGTTTGCGCCACACGGATACAAGCGGTGAGTAGCGCCCAGCAAATGCGCCGCTACTGATTGCAGAACCTTGCTCGCTACTTACTTTTGACTTTCTCAAGGAAGACCATGACCACTCGCTACACCGAAGACCACGAATACATCAAGATGGACGGCGACATTGGCACCGTTGGCATCACGCACTTCGCACAAGACAAGTTGGGCGATCTTGTGTACGTTGAGCAACCCAAGGTCGGCCGCAAACTCACCGCGAAAGAGGACGCCGCGATCATCGAATCCGTCAAAGCCGCGGCCGAAGTCAAAGCGCCCGTTGAAGGCGAAGTCGTGGAAATTAACGACGCTGTAGTCGCCGATCCTTCGCTCGTGAATACCGATCCCGAAGGCGCGGGTTGGTTCTTCAAGATCAAGGTCGCCAACGTCGGCGCAGTCGCCGCGTTGCAAGACGAAGCGGCGTACAAGGCGATGATTGCCTAGCGCCAACTCCACTGTGGGAGCGGGCTTGCCCGCGATAGGCCTCAGCTGAGGTGACTCGTGTGTTCCGAAGCTATCGCGGGCAAGCCCGCTCCCACATACAAAACCGCGAACCATGACCATTCTTATCCGCCCCCTCACTCCCGCCGATCGCGACGCGTGGGAGCCGCTGTGGAAAGGCTACCTTACCTTCTACAAAGCCAACATCGCGCCGGAGGTCACGGATCTCACGTGGCAGCGCTTTCACAATGCAGCCGAGCCGATGCACGTGCTCGGGGCGTTTGAAGGCGAAAAGCTGTTGGGCATCGTGCACTATATCTTCCACCGGTCAACGTGGACGGCTGGGCCGTACTGTTACCTGCAAGATTTGTTCACGGTCCCCGAAGCGCGAGGCAAGGGCGTAGGTCGCGCGTTGATTGAGGCGGTGTACGCCGCCGCCAAGCTCGAAGGCGCAAGTCGCGTGCACTGGCTCACACACGAGACAAACGCCACAGCGATGGTGCTCTACAACGATGTCGCTGATCGCAGCGGCTTCTTGCAATACCGAAAAATTCTCTAGCCCCCAACCTGTTCCCGTTCGTGGTGAGCCTGTCGAACCATTAACGGCACGAGAAGAAACTATGTCTGATTTCCTGCCCCGCCACATCGGTCCCAATCGTGAAGAGCAAATGGAGATGCTCGCGCAGGTTGGCGCAAGCTCGCTCGAAGATCTGCTCACGAAAGTCGTTCCACAAAACATTGTCGGAAGCCAACCGCTCGCGTTGCCACCTGCGCAATCCGAAGTTGAAGCATTGGCGGAACTTCGAGAAATTGCCGACAAGAATCAGGTGTTCAAGAACTTCATTGGGCAGGGCTACGTCGGGACCGTGACGCCGCCGGTCATCCTGCGAAACATTCTCGAAAATCCGGCGTGGTACACGGCGTACACGCCGTACCAGCCCGAAATTTCGCAGGGCCGCTTGGAAGCGCTGTTGAACTATCAGACGATGATCTGTGACCTTACGGGCATGGACATCGCCAACTCGTCGTTGCTTGACGAAGGCACCGCGGCGGCAGAAGCGATGACGCTTGCAAAGCGCCAAGCCAAGTCCAACAGCAACACGATCATCGTTGCTGGCGACTGCCATCCACAAACCATCGAATGCCTCAAAACGCGCGCTGAGCCGCTGGGCATAGAGGTCAAAGTGGGAATGGCGCACAAGCTCATGCTGGAGGGCGACTACTTCGCTGTCCTCGCACAGTACCCGGCAACCAGCGGCCAAATTCACGATATGGGCCCTTACGCTGATTTTGTGCACACGAAAGGCGCGCTCTTCATCTGCGCGGCCGATCCACTGGCTTTGGTGCTTTTGAAAGCGCCGGGCGAATGGGGCGCAGACATCGTGATCGGTTCGTCGCAACGCTTCGGCGTACCGATGGGATACGGCGGTCCGCACGCGGCGTACATGGCCACACGCGACGCCTATAAACGCAACATGCCGGGCCGCTTGGTCGGTGTCACCATTGACGCGCAAAACAAGCCCGCTTATCGCCTTACGCTGCAAACCCGCGAACAACACATTCGCCGCGAAAAAGCGACGAGCAACATTTGTACTGCCCAAGTGCTACTCGCGGTCATGGCAAGTATGTACGCGGTGTATCACGGGCCACGCGGCTTGCGGCAAATCGCCGAACGCGTGCATGGGCGCGCTACGCGCTTTGCGGCGGGTCTCAATGCGATGAACATTGCGATCACCGCGTCACAGTTTTTCGATACCGTGACGTTCAAGCACGAGGCACACGCGACGGTTGTCGAAGTTGCACGCAAGATGGGCCTCAACGTCCGGCACTATGCGGACATGGGGGCGGTTGGGCTTACGTTTGACGAGACGCATACCGACGCCGATGTCGAATCCGCACTAACGGTGATCGCAGACGCAACGAAATCGACGCTTGCGAAAGCGACGACTGAGAGCACCAGCGCGATCCCAGAAGCACTGCGGCGCACAAGCGCGATACTCACGCACCCGGTGTTCAATACGCATCATTCCGAGACCGAAATGTTGCGCTATCTGCGTCGCTTGTCAGACAAAGATTTGGCGCTGGATCGCACAATGATTCCGCTCGGCTCGTGCACGATGAAGCTCAATGCGACGACCGAAATGATTCCGGTGACGTGGCCCGAGTTCGGCAACATTCATCCGTTCGCGCCTGCTGCGCAAGCTGCGGGTTACACCGAGATGATCACCAACCTTGAAGACATGCTGTGCAAGGTCACAGGCTTTGATGCAGTGACTCTGCAACCCAATAGCGGCGCGCAGGGCGAGTACGCTGGCTTGCTGGCGATTCGCGGTTATCACGCGAGTCGCGGTGAGGCGCATCGCAACATTTGTTTGATCCCGTCCTCGGCGCACGGCACCAACCCCGCGAGCGCGCAAATGTGCGGCATGGAAGTGGTCGTCACGAAGTGCGATGAACAGGGCAATGTGGACGTGGCCGATCTGAGGGCTGCGGCGGAAAAGCATTCGGCCAATCTCGCAGCGCTGATGATTACCTATCCGTCAACGCACGGCGTGTTCGAGGAAGCGATCAAAGAAATTTGTGCCATCGTGCATCAGCACGGCGGACAGGTATACATGGATGGCGCGAACCTCAACGCGCAGGTGGGCGTGACTTACCCGGCCGAGATTGGCGCGGACGTGAGCCACATGAATTTGCACAAAACGTTCTGCATCCCGCACGGCGGCGGCGGGCCCGGCGTGGGTCCGATTGGCGTGAAATCGCAGCTCGCGCCCTTCTTGCCGGGCCGCGGCAAGGTCGGGCCGGTGAGCGCTGCGCCATTTGGTTCTGCCAGCATTCTGCCGATTCCTTATGCGTACATCCGCATGATGGGCGGCGATGGTTTGCGTACCGCCACCGCCGTGGCGATCCTCAATGCCAACTACATCGCGAAAAAGCTCGCGCCACATTTTCCGGTGCTCTACACGGGCCATGGTGGCTTTGTCGCGCATGAGTGCATCGTCGACGTACGTCCGATCAAAGAGCTTTGCGGCATCAGCAACATGGACGTCGCCAAGCGCTTGATGGACTACGGTTTTCATGCGCCGACCGTCAGCTTCCCGGTCGCCGGTACGCTCATGATCGAACCCACCGAGAGCGAGCCCAAAGGCGAGATTGATCGCTTCATCGATGCGATGATCGCCATTCGCGAGGAAATCC
>JAKPSO010000456.1 GCA_029571495.1 Pseudomonadota bacterium | reverse complement strand
GCGCGCGCATCCGTGTTGGCCATGCCTTCCGCCTTCGTCGCGTCGGCAAATAGCAGCGGCCATTCGGCTTGGAGAAAGGTGAAATTAGAGGCCATCGCGAACGCGCTGACTACGGATGCGCCGGAATCAGAACGCGCACCTGCTCGCGAAGCGCGGGCAAATCCGAATGAATCGTGCGCCACACGATTTCGTAGTCCACCTTGAAATACCCATGCGCCACCCGATTGCGCATGGTGTACATCACCTCCCACGGCACATCAGCGTGCGCCAGCGCAAACGTTGGATGATGACGCTCAATGTTTCGCGCCGCTTCACCAATAATCTCGAAATTGCGTACCACGGCGTCCTGCGTTTTTTCGTCTTGCAGGAACGCCACCTCCACCATATCACCGACGTAACGATGGATGCGATCAATCGCCTCCACGATGTGTACCAAATAATCCGGCACCCGCAAAATTTCAATCTTGCTCATACGGCGCGCGCCTCTTGCACCACCTGATCACGGAATTTGTCTGGCAAGGCACGTGGGGTGAGCACGTCTACCGTCACCTGAAGTAAGCGCCCCAGCTCTAGCTGAATTCGCGCGATGTCCATCATCGTCGTCTCATCGGTTGGCTCCACCAACAAATCGAGATCGCTTTCGAGGGTGTCTGCGCCGTGCAGCACCGAGCCGAACACGCGCACGTTGGTCACGCGATGTCGAAGCGCGATCGCGCGGATGGCTTCGCGGTGGGTTTCGAGAGCGATAGACGGGCGCATGAAGAGGCTTCCTTAATTTGGTTTAGGCAATCACGCCGCCGCCCACACCGTCACCGCGCCCGCAACCATACTGGCATCTGGCGCTGCCGCACGTGGGCGGATGAAGATTTCGACGTCGCGATTCATGAGCGTGATGCAGTGCAGTAGCCGTTCGCTGGAAAAACGCCCCAACTTGTAATGCTTCAGCTCAGACACATGCGGCTGGGCGATACCAAGGCGTTTTGCCGCTGCGGCTTGCGTTAAGCCTTCGGCCTGCAACAAATCATTCAATCGCATCGCCAGTTGCACGCGCAAACGCCGATCGTCCGAATCGGGCAACCCCAAATCGGCAAACACGTTGCCCGAGCCCATGTCTACTGTCTCAGCGACAGGCGGCTTGGTTTTAAGGTTTGCGGTCATAGTGTTCCTTGTAATGCAGCGCGGCCAGTTTCAGCCGCTCGTGAATCAGATCAATATCGCTTTGTGCTGTACGAATGCCGCTCGGAGACTTTTTCTGGAAGCAGTGCAACACATACACCGCCAACGCAAAACGCACCGTGTACACCGCGCGAAAGGTGTCACCACGATGGTTATCCACCAGCTCCAACACGCCCGTGCCTTCGCCCTTCCACGCTTTCGCCTGCGCTGGCGTCGCGCCCGACTGCACAGCGCTGAGCGCATACCCAAAATCATCCACCACCGCCTCGGGCAGCGCCAGCAAGTCGCGCTTGGCAGAACCGACCCAATGCAGAGGCTTCTCTGTTCGCGTCAAACTCATGGCCAATTATATCGAATAAGGTATGGTACCGGCAACACTTGGCCGAGAAAATTGCGCCGCGCGAGCCTTAGAGTTCGGCACGAAACGCGCGGTGTTGGAGGGAGGCGAAGAGGGTGTTGAGTTGCGCGAGTGCTGCGCGATGAGCATCTATCAGCTTGCTCGCTGCCGATGAGCGAACCAGAAAATCGCGCTGGAGCGCTAGCGGCGGAACATTTAGTTGAAACGCTTTGACATCCTGTTGATTGATGCTCGACTGATTCACCGCATTCTTGGAGGCGGATTGAATTTGCGCTTTGACGAAATTCGACTGCAAAAACTGGACGACGTAGCCCGCGTCAGCAACGTCGGTGCGTATTGCAAAACGCATCATGTTTGACTCGAAAACCGTGGGCTCGGCGAGGCGCGGAATGATCGCGCTCTTTCCCAAATATTCAATGCTGTTTACGCGATTGATCACTACATCGCGCTCGCGAAGCCCGTACAAACTTGACTCTGTGTCGGTCACGCGCACGCGCTTAAGCTTGTCAAGCTTCGTAACCGCGCCATCGTAAAACGCGTCAATCCGCAAGATGGGCGTGCCCGAACCGTAGTCAGTCGAAGGCTTGTACAACCCGTTTTGGGGACCCTCCGGCGTCATAAGTTGTTCCAACGCCATGCGCCGCCACCCTCGCGGATTCGCCACCGGATCGCCAAACATCTCGATGAAGATGGATTGGGTTAGGGTGTCGAGGTGGGCTAAGGCTTCGCGGCGCTTGGCTCTGAGCGCATCGGCTTGATCCAGAATCGCGGCGATGCGGCGTTGTTCGGGGAGGGGTAATG
>JAKPSO010000442.1 GCA_029571495.1 Pseudomonadota bacterium | reverse complement strand
GCAGCGCTTGATTCGCCGGTAGCTTGACGCGCAGGATGATCACGTCGTCAGCGGCGCGCTGCATCGACTCGATGCGGCAGGGCAACGTTTTGATGACGGCGTCGCCCGCTTTGCGCACGTCGCGTGCTTCGATGGTGACGTTGCCCACCGGTTTGGCGACGCAAAAGAGCGCTTTTCCCTCTGCGCGCTCGCCTTCGGGGAGCGTCGTGGCTTGAAATGCGCCGTGGTTGACGGTGCCACTGAGTACGCGGCCCTTGCACGATCCACAAGCGCCGTTTTTGCATCCGTACGGAATCAACAGGCCCGCGCGCAGCGCTGCTGTCAAAATAGTCTCATCGGTGTCGCAGCTAAACGTGTGAGCGCCGGGTTCGAGCGTGATCTGTGGCATGAGTGGAACCGCAATTTTGCGCGTGAAAGAAAGTGTGAAAAAACGAAAGCTCAGAGTGTTGATCGTTGGCGCGGGGGATGTGGCCCGTCGTCTCACGACACGCATTGGCCTCAACGATCGCGCGCGTTGGTGGGGCCTTGCTCGCAGCGGTGATACGGCGGCTGCATTGCGTCAGACCGCAATTTTACCGATCGACGGCGATCTCGATTTTTGGCCAAGCCTGAAACGCGCTGGCCGACTCGCGCGCAGCGCCGATGCGGTGTTGCATCTCGCGCCACCGCCAGGCGATGGCAACGACGATCCGCGCATGAAGCGTTGGCTCGCGGTGGCGTCAACGCCTGCGCGTTTCGGTCGCGGCGAGCACGCTACATCGCGCAAGAAAAAGACGGCGCTGCGGCGACCGCGCGCGCTGCGCAATGTGTATGTGAGCACCACGGGTGTGTATGGCGACTGCGTCGGCGAGCGCATCAACGAGACGCGGCGCACAAGCCCGACCAATGCGCGCGCTAAGCGCCGCGTTGCTGCGGAGGCGCGGGTGCGCGCGTCGCGTGCGCGGCGCTTTAGCATTTTGCGCGCGCCGGGCATTTATGCAGCCGAGCGGCTCCCCGTTGAGCGGCTGCGCGCCGGCACTCCGGCGCTGATCGCTGAGGATGATGTGTTCACCAATCACATTCATGGCGACGACCTCGCGCGCGCGGTGTGGCTTGCGGTGTTTCGCGGTGGCGCGGGGCGCGTCGTCAATGTGGTCGATGACGGCGAACAGAAAATGGGCGATTATTTTGATCGGGTCGCCGACGCCGTTGGGCTGCCGCGGGCGCCAAGGCTGCCGCGAGCGCTTCTAATTCGGGAAGTGTCGCCGATGCTCTACTCATTCATGAGTGAATCACGCCGTATCGCCAACCGTCGCATGAAGCATGAGCTGCGCTTGCGTTTGGCCTACCCCACGCCCGCGACCTTGCTCGCCAAACTCAAACCTGCCGCAGCCCTACAGCGGCCTTTGTTGTAATTCATTCGCATGAACCCGAAGTCACTGATTGCCAAGCTCGACGCCTATGAGCGCTTAATTCGCCTCGATAAACCCGTGGGCTTCATGCTCTTGATGTGGCCAACGCTGTGGGGGTTGTGGTTGGCGGCGCTGGGCTCGCCGGACGTGCGCATCGTTGCGATTTTTGTGGTCGGCACGATTCTCATGCGCTCGGCGGGTTGTGCGCTCAACGATTGGGCAGACCGAAAATTTGACGGCGAAGTGAAGCGCACAGCAATGCGGCCTGTCGCCTCGGGCGAAGTGAGTGGGCGCGAGGCGCTCATCGTCGCTGCGGTGTGCGCGTTGATCGCTGCGTGCTTGTTGATTCCGCTGCATCGCGCCGCGCAGTTGTGGGCGTTGCCCGCGCTGGCGATCGCCGCGCTCTATCCGTTTACCAAGCGCTGGTTCGCGAT
>JAKPSO010000441.1 GCA_029571495.1 Pseudomonadota bacterium | reverse complement strand
GGGTTTGGGCTGGGGATCGCCGAGCGCTTCGCCGCGGAGGGTTGTTCACTCATGATTGCGGACGTGCAGGGTGCGGTTGCCGAAAAAGCTGCAGCAACACTCGCGGCGCAGGGCGCGTCGGTGGTGGCGCGCCAAGCGGACGTGTCTGTCTCCGCCGATTGGGACGCGCTGGTGAAAGCCACGGTAGCAGCATTTGGTCGCCTCGACATCGTCGTGAATAACGCCGGCGTCTCGCACAAGAATCGGCCGATGCTGGAGGTCGACGAGGCCGAATTTGATCGTGTCTACGCGACCAACGTGAAGTCAATTTATCTTTCCGCGAAGCACTGCGTGCCGGTGTTTCGCGCGCAGGGGGGAGGATGCTTTGTGCAAATCGCGTCGACCGCGGGCGTGCGTCCGCGACCGGGGTTGACTTGGTACAACGGCTCGAAGGGAGCCGTCATCCTCACCAGCAAGTCGATGGCAGTGGAGCTTGCGAAAGACAACATTCGCGTCAATTGCATCAATCCCGTAGCGGGCGAAACCCCGTTGCTCGCGACCTTTATGGGCGAGGACACGCCGGAGAAACGTGCGCTGTTCAAGGCGTCTATTCCGCTGGGTCGCCTCTCGACGCCCAAAGACATCGCCAACGCTGCGCTGTTTCTCGCAAGTGACGAAGCCGAATTCATCACTGGCGCGTGCCTTGAGGTCGACGGCGGGCGCTGCGTGTAGGAACTCGCCCGCTGCTGGCTCGAACGCGGCGAAATCGTCTATCCTCCGAATAGGAGGAAAGCAGTATGGCAAAGCATTCATTGTCGGGGCTCGACGCGTCGTTTCTGTATCTTGAAACGCCCGAGCAACCGATGCACGTCTCGAGTTTGTGCGTTTATGAGGTGCCGCCTGCGCTACGGCGTAATTTCCCAAGCGAAGTCGTTGCGCACTTGAAGCGACGCACGCACCTTGCGCCGATTTTCACCAACGTGCTCGCGCTCGCGCCGTTTGGCCTCGGGCATCCGCATTGGGAACACGTCGACGCGATCGACTTCAAGTATCACGTGCAGCACGTCGTGCTGCCAAAGCCCGGCACCATGCGCCAGCTCGAAAACGCGGTGGCCAAAGCGCACGCGCAACTCCTCGATCGCACGCGACCGTTGTGGCAATTTACGGTGTTCACGGGACTCAAATCCGGTGACGTTGGCTTCTATGGCAAGGTGCACCACGCGGCACTCGATGGCAAAGGCGGCATGGTGTTGGCGAACGCCATTCTTGACCTTTCCGATACGCCCCGCGAGGTGCCGCCCGCGCCAACGACCGCCGTGCGCAAGGCTCCGAAGACGGACATGAAGATCGGCGAGATGATCGGTGCCGTGTTTTCAAATTCGCTCGCACAGTACGCCAAGATCGCGCGCTCGTTGCCGGGCGTTGCTGGCGCGGTTGCAGAGGCGGCCGCGCCGGTCTTGAGGCAGGCCGTATCGAATCGCAAATCACCGATCAGCCTCGCGCCACGCACGCCCTTCAATGTCAATATTTCTGCGAAGCGCAATTTCTCCACGGCGACGTTG
>JAKPSO010000432.1 GCA_029571495.1 Pseudomonadota bacterium | reverse complement strand
CGTGAAACTAAAAAAACTCGCCCAGTGCATGTCGCTGGTTCTGATCGCCAGCCCGGTCTTGGCGCAAGACGTGCCGCAAAAGGTCGAGCGCGTCGAAATCACCGGGTCGAACATCAAGCGCGTGCAGAACGAGGGCTCGTTGCCGGTCCAGGTGATCACCCGTGCGGAACTTGACCGCGCTGGTATCGCATCCGCTGAACAGCTCATCATGCAATTGAGCACTAACGGTAACGGTCTCGACAACCTCGCGTCAAACGCCGACGTCGCAGCGGGCGTGAGCCGCGGCAACAACGGTGCGTCCGCCGCCAACCTGCGCGGCCAAGGCTCCAACGCTACGCTAATCCTCGTCAACGGTCGTCGCATTGCGGCGCACGGCCTCAACGGCGGCGTGGTGGATCTGAACTCGATTCCGATGGCCGCCGTTGAGCGCATCGAAGTCTTGAAAGACGGCGCATCGGCCGTGTACGGTACAGACGCGATCGGCGGCGTGATCAACTTCATCCTGCGTAAAGACTTTAACGGCATCACGCTCTCCGCGTTCACCGACATCACGGAGCAAGGTGGCGCCAACGTGACGCGCCTGTCGGCCGTCGGAGGCTGGGGTGACTTGGCGAAAGATCGTTACAACGTGATGGCCTCGTTGTCGTACACGAAGAACGAAGCGCTTCGCGGTGACCAACGCGATTTCGTGAACACTTTCCAGCCCAACAAAGGCCTGTCTGTCGACACGCGCGGCACGCCGTACGCGACCATCTTCACGTTGAGCACGCTGCGCACGGTGCTGACATCGCGCAACGCTGCGGGCACGCTTACCAACACGCTGGGCCCAACGAAGCCGGGCGAGACCGTGGCGATGAACGGCATCAACACGCTTGATCTGCCGGGTCAAGCAGGTTGTAACTCCATCGACGGCATGTCGGCGTACGACGAAAAACTCTGGGCAACGCCGAACGCAAAGTACGGCTGCGCATGGGACACTGGCCGCGCTGCCGTGCTGCAACAGCCTGTTGAGAACTTGAGTGCTGTCGCTCGCGGAAGCTTCAAGGTCAACGACAACCTGACGATGTTCGGCGAATTTATCGGCTCGAACGTGACGACGAAAAAGACCTTCTCGCCAAACCAAATTTCGACGAGCGCGTCTTCTACCAGCCCGCTGTTCAACCTGCTGTATCCGAGCACCGGTTCGTCGTACAACGCCGTATTCAACGCTCTCGTTTCCGCTTTCCCGACGCTCGAAGAAAATCGTGGCCAAGGCATCGCCTACCGCTGGCGTTGCATGCCATGCGGCCCGCGCGAAATTGAAACTAACGCTGAGACACGCCGCTATTTGGTCGGCGGTGAAGGCACGTTCGGCACCTGGGACTATCGCTTCGGTTTGTCGCAAGCAACGAGCGATACAAAGTCGACGCTCGCTGGCGGCTACTACTTCAACGACAAGTTCGTTCCGCTCCTGAAGTCGGGTCTTCTCAATCCGTTCCTCCTCGCAGGCCAATCGCAAACACCAGAAGCCATGGCTGCGCTCGCGGCAGCATCGGCCACCGGCACGACGCTGTACGGCGGCA
>JAKPSO010000421.1 GCA_029571495.1 Pseudomonadota bacterium | reverse complement strand
CCTCCGGCAATAGCGTTGGGTATCCCAAGGAATCCCGTCGCAACAGCGGGCTGCCACGTGAGGTCTGCCTTTCCGCCGTCGACCAACGAATAGCGAGCATTGGCAATATACGCGTACTCTGGGGTGGAAATTAGCGAGCGGACGTACCTTTGAGAGCTATCGGCTTTGACTAACTGCGTTGATTTGCGATCAGCAATGCTCCAACGCTCGATCGAAGTGACCGTCGGCGAATCGAAGTAATTCTCGCTTTCACGAAATATCCATAGGCCGCCGGCCAAGTCAAGCGCCAGACTACGCAGGACTTCATTTGACATGGCGTTGATCGGCAGCGACCAAGCAGGGTCGACAACACCCGTCCGCAACGAGAGTCGCTTCACGACGTCGGCGTTCTCCACGAAATCGGCGTAGTAGAGCGTCTCTGCGGAATCGACGACCATGGCTCGACCATACAACGGTATCGGCGCAACCCAGTCCATAACGGTGGCTCCGGGCGACCAAGAAAGCAGCGCTCCATTGGTTCGCGCAACACCGTTGATGTGCGTGAACTGCCCGACAACGAGTAGGCCTTGGGGTGTTAACAGCGTTGAAGAAAGCCCGCCATCTGTTTGGATGTGCCAGGTTGTATCTGGCATGCCGTCAGCGCGCGTGCGCAGGATATTTTGAAAACGGACGCCGCCATACCAAACGTCAAATTGCCCGGTGATGAGGCGGCCTCCATCCGGCAACGCCACTATTGATGAAATGCTACTGTTGCTGATCATTCCGAACGAAATGGCTAATGTGCGTTTCGGTTGCAACGAAGTGGCATTGAGCACGTGCAGCGTGCTGTTCACCGAGACATACAACTCACCGTTGTATCCGTCGACGATAGCGTCGATTTGTCCAGTGATACCCGGTGACCAACGTGCGACCTCGACGCCGCGTCGATCAAACCTAACTACATCGGCAGCGCCTTGTCCGAGTGTCGCAGCATCGACGTAGGCCGGAACGATGAGCGCATCACCCACAACCTTCAATTGGCGATTGGCGAGACTCTGCGAAACTGCGAGCGAGGCACCAGTTCCATCCCACTGTGTGTCGATTTCCCCTGTTGCGGAGAGGCGATGAATAGTGGCCGCCTTCTTCAAAGAAAAATTCTCGCTGCCGCGCGTCAAGACGTAGACGCCATTGCGATTGTCAGCCGCGATGCTTGCGAAACCGGGCACATACGTATTTGTCCAAAGCACGTTCGCATTCGCGCCGATGTCCACGCGCCGGATATTCCAAGCGCGTTCAAGCCCAGGGTATTGCTCTTCCGCTACAAATAAGGGGCTGTCGGATAGTGCGCCTTGCGAGATACTAAGTAACGATTGTGTAATCGGGTAGTTCCAAACAGTATCGAGCTCACCTGTGATGGCGTCAATGCGTCTGAGTGCGCCATCGCCGCTGAAATATATCCAGCGACTTGTTCCACTGTACAAAACGTCGATGCCCGAATTGGGGTCATTCGCAGCGCTACCTACACGGTATACGTGTGTTGGCAAATTGCCAGTGCTGGGCGACCAGCGTACGATGACTTTTGTACCCGTCACAGCGTCCAATCCGTGTGCATACAAATTGTCGTTAAGGTCTGATACATGGGAAAAGACTTCCGACAAGCCCAGCGGTTTCCAAGCCAAATCAATAACGCCTGCGGCGTTCACCCGAGCGATGCCGTCTTTGCGCACGCCCATCGCGCGCATGAAATTGCCCGAGGCGTAAATCCATCCATTCGTGGGATCAACGGTGAGCGTCGGCGTGCCGCCCCCGTAGGCAGAGGTCGTAAACGCAGACACATCAGGCACGTTGAGCGCGCGTTGCGCCCACGAAGCGCAGATAGTCAATGAAAACAGCACGGCTAGTGATCGAAAAAGCACGGCGAACTCCAAACGTCTTCAACTCGCAAACGCTGGCGCGACGCGCGACGTATTGAACCGAGGATGTTGGGTTGAGTTTAGTCCTGCGCCATGTCACCGTCCTGCGATTCAAGTAAATAGCTTTTTGGTGGAAACGACCGATCTGTGGCCGCTGCAGCCACAATTGCGGCATTGTCGACTAGTCGACAAAATGGATGGAACCGGCCGTAGGACGGCCGGTAGCAGCGAAAAGCTGATGCCTGCGGTGACCTCAAGGCGATCACGGCCCGTGATGGTGGTTTTTCCCCACATACGACTTACGCCTTCTGAATCCCGAACAACAATCGCCGCGCTTCGTCGCTGTGCGTCGGCGTTGTAGGAGCGTTCATGTCTTTCGCGATTTGGTACGCGCGAATCGTCGCTGGTCGCGTGGCGATGGTGTCGAACCACCGTTTGAGGTTTGGAAAATCGTCGAGGTTCATGCCTTGTCGCGTGTGCGGCACGACCCACGGATAGCAGGCCATGTCCGCGATCGAATAGGCCCCTGCGAGAAACTCACGATCCGCGAGGCGCTTGTCCATCACGCCGTAGAGCCGCGCAGTTTCATTGACGTAGCGACTGATGGCGTAGGGGATCTTCTCCGGGGCGTATGTGCCGAAATGATGGTTTTGCCCAGCCATCGGGCCGAGCCCGCCCATCTGCCAGAACAACCACTGAATCGCCTCCTTGCGCCAGTAGGCGGATTTGCGATCCAGAAATTTCTTCGATTTGTCGGCGAGGTAGAGCAGCATCGCGCCGCTCTCAAACAACGTCAGCGGCTCGCCGTCGGGCATCGCCTGCATCGGCTTATGGTCCACCATCGCCGGGATGCGATTGTTCGGCGAGACTTTCAGGAACGTCGGATCGAACTGCTCGCCCTTGCCGATGTTCACCGGGATGATGCGGTACTTGAGCTTCGCTTCCTCCAACATCATCGTGATTTTGTGGCCGTTTGGTGTGGTCCAGTAGTACAGATCAATCATGTTGAGTCCCCTGTTTGCCACGGCACGACAGCCGCAGTTTGCTGATTTTCCAAGCAAACGATTACCTGCAACGGAAAATGTGTCAACATCGCAGGCAAGGTGATGTTGTCCCTGCCTTGTCATCGTAGAGAGACTCGGCGCGTTAATTGCTTGTGTTTCAGCAGATATTGGCTTGAAAAGTAAGTGTCCTGCCCAAAGTTCACCCACTGGAGACCATGATGCACACCGCAACCACCGTAATCGCTACACCCGCCACGCCTGTGTTCGACTCGCTTACAGCAGCGATGAACGACGCTGCGTTTGTGCAGGTTGATGACGCGGTGTTCACTGCGGACTATCTGCATGCCCCGGATGAATTTACGCGTCCAGACGACGTGTTGGTCGAGGGTTCCCGTGAAGATCAGGAGTTGTTGCTGATTCAGCGCGATTTTGACGGCGCGAAGCTTGCTGGCGATGGCGAGATCTACTTGCGTGATGGGACGCTTATTCGCTTTCTGCGCTCCAGCGCCGTGCACTAGCAGGCAGTCTCTTCTCACCCCGCGTTGACACAATCACACGGGCCGCGTAAAACACCGCGAAGATCACCTTCCATAGGAAGTAATCGCGGTGGACGACAACACAATGCTTCTTGAACGCCCGGAAATCGCGGGCGTTTCTCAACGCGCGCCGCAGGCGCCTTCGGTGGGCACCGCAAGTGCAGGACCGGTGTTTCGTAACAAGGCGAAACGCAAGCGCAGCGTTCACCTTTCGTTGGTGCTCATCAGTGCCGCGGCCCTCGGGGGCGTGGCGGGTTGCAGCAATATCGAAAATGGCGATAGTTTGCATCGCGACGTCTACGCCAACATTGAAGAATGCAAGGCTGACTGGGGCACACCGGGGGACTGCGAGGAGATTGAACCGTCGCGCTCGGCGACAGGTTCGCACAGTACCTACGGCCCTCGCTACTACTCGCGCTCGGGCGCGGTCGGGCCTTCTGGCTACAGCTCGTTCACGCGACCCGGCTCACGCTCAAAGGGGACGGTTTCATCAGCGCCCTCGCGTGGCGGCTTCGGGGCGTCCTCCGCGCACCACAGCGGCAGCTCCTCTCATTCTTCTGGCGGTTAGTCTGTGCGCAGAGAACACGTTCCGAAACGAGAAAACTGGCAAAAACGCTGCGAAGACGCGGGGTTTAGCTTTCATTCGCTGGACGGCTTGTACTGGGAAGAGGGTATTTGTTACCACTTCACGCCACGCGAAATTGCCGACCTTGAGCACGCCACACAGGAGCTGTACACGATGTGCATGGCCGCCGCTGAGCACATCATCGAGAAGGAGCGCTTCAAGGAGCTCGCGATTCCCGAAGCGGCGTGGGCGCTGATTCGCGAGAGTTGGGACAACGATCACCCGTCGCTTTTTGGGCGATTTGATTTGGCATACGACGGCAGCGGACCGCCGAAACTGTTGGAATTTAACGCTGATACACCGACTTCGCTCATTGAGGCCAGCGTCGCGCAGTGGCATTGGCTCGAAGATGTGAAGCCGCATGCCGATCAATTCAACAGTCTGCATGAAGATCTGATCGCGCAGTGGAAGTGGCTCAAGGAGGAACACGGTTACAACCACGTGCATTTCACCTGCGTAGCGGACAACGAGGAAGACGGCGGCAACCTTGATTACCTGCGCGACACCGCGATGCAAGCGGGTCTGCAGGCCCCGTGGATTGTCGTCGAGGAGATCGGCTGGAGCGAGGGCGATCTCGCGTTTGTCGACATGGACAATCAGCGTATCAATACCTTGTTCAAGCTCTATCCGTGGGAGTGGCTTCTTGCTGACGAGTTTGGCAACAATCTGCGCAAGACAACTATGCGTGTGATTGAACCAGCATGGAAGATGGTGCTGGCGAATAAGGGGTTGCTGCCTATTTTGTGGGAGCTCTACCCGAACCATCCGTTGCTGCTACCCGCGTCGTTTGAGCGGCACAAAGTGCTCGGTGATTACGTCAAAAAGCCGCTCCTATCGCGCGAGGGTGCGAACGTGGAAATCTACAAAGGCGGCGAAGTGATTCGGGCCGACGGCACCTATGGCGAAGAGGGTTTTGTGTACCAGCAGTACACGCCGATCCCGAGCTTCGAGGGCAATTTTGTGACCATCGGTAGCTGGATCATTGGCGATTCGCCGTCGGGCATCAGTTTGCGCGAAGACGCCACCGAAATCACGATGAATACGTCGCGGTTCGCACCGCATTATTTTGAATAGGGTTCAATCATGAGCTATACCGTCAATGAATCGATTCGCTATTTCGATGATTTTTTGATTTTCTTCGTCATCGCGATCGCACTCCTTGCGGCGTTTACGTGGATTTACGTGAAGGTCACACCGTACAAGGAGATCGAGCTGATTCGAGCTGGCAATACGGCCGCGGCAATCTCGCTGTCCGGCGCGATGCTGGGTTTCGCGCTCCCGCTCGCTAGTACGGTAGCGAATGCGGTGAATCTGATCGATCTGCTGTTGTTCGCGGTGCTAGCCGCGGTCGTGCAGCTCGTCGTGTTTGTGTTCGTGCGCATGCTGATGCCGGGACTTTCCGGCGCGATCGTGGACGGCGAGGTGGCACCTGCGACGTTTCTTGCTGCAGCTTCGATTTCCGTGGGCCTACTGAACGCCGCAGCGCTGGTTTACTGACCCAGTAGCCGGACTACGCGTCGAACGAAAACTCAAAGCGACGTTCTTTGAGCGTGTCGCTTGCATCGCCTTCAGCGTATGTGAGTTCGAAGACAGATGCGTTGTGCTTCTCGACTCGCACGAGGCTTGACGCTCGTGTGCCGTAGCCTGGGCGACGGATAAAGATCGAACTGAGGTCGTATTCGATCTCGCGTGCGATACCCGTGTTGGGCAAGTCGCGTTTCTCGGCTTTCGTGTTGTTTGAAAGCAATCGCAATAGGCGCTGGTCGCGCGTCTCAAGATTAGACGCGGCCAAAGCATGGCGCATCCCCTGCTTGATGCGCACGACCTTCGGCCATGGCGTATCCAGTGACGCGTTCGATAGCGCAAAAATCCCCGCAGCGAGTCGCTTTGGCTGTGCTTCCACCGAGTTGAGGAACCACAGTTCGCGGTGGTTCTGACGTGCAGCAAGCGAGCCGCACAGAAGATTGAACCCTTCAAATTCCTGTGCACGATGGCCCAGTTCCGACAAGAAGGCTGCGGGGGTAGCCGAGCTTTCGAGAAACTGTTGCACGATGTGCCCGCGCGATGGCGCGCCGTGCTTTCGCATGGCGGGATTGCGAATGTTGGTGATCAGCGCAAAGCGCCCTTGCCGGGTAAGGCCCATCCACGCACCGTTTGCTCGGAGGTCACGGCCGGCAAGCACCTGCCCCGACGGCCACCAGTGCATCTCCTGTGTAGGTCGCTCAAAAAACTCATCACGATTCGCCGCGAGCAACAGGGAAGTATCGTCGCCCGGCGACCAACGAAATACCGTGATGCACATCGCCTAATCGAGCAATTTCAATCGCTGAACCTTACCGGACGGACCTTTCGGCAAGTCATCAACAAAACGAAACACCTTCGGCGTCTTGTAACGACCCAGTACTGCCAAACAATGTGCCCGAAGCACAGCCTCGTCGCAGGTGGCGCCGGGTTTCAACACAACCGCCGCGAGAATTTCTTGCCCGTAATTGCTGTCGGGAACGCCGACGACCGCGGCTTCAAGCACGGCCGGGTGTGCAAGTAGAGCTTCATCGATTTCGCGCGGCGCGATGTTCTCGCCGCCTTTGATGATTAGCTCTTTGATGCGCCCCGTTACAAAGTAAAAACCGTCGACATCGCGGTGGCCGAGATCGCCTGTGCGAAGCCATCCGTCGTCAGTGATGGCTTCGGCGGTTTTCTCTGGAGCACGGAAGTAACCTTGCATCACATTGTCGCCGCGAAGCTGCAACTCTCCTGTATGGCCATCACCGAGGATCAACGCGCTTTCGGTCGATACGACACGTGCCTCAACGCCACAGGGTAAGCCCGGCGTGCCGTACTTGCGCTTGTCCGTCGACTGGGGGTTGCAGAACACCACCGAAGCGCACTCAGTCATGCCCATCGCTTCAATCACGCCGATGCCGAAACGTTGTTCGAAGGCACGATGCTGATCCGGCGGCAACGGCGCGGACGCGGAGCGAGCAAAACGAATGCTCGGCCAGGTTCTAGTGTTCGCGTCCGCCGCGTTGAGCAGATAAGCGATGATCGTGGGCACAAGATTGAGCCACGTCGGTTGAAAGCGTTCGACCCACGTCCACCACGCGCTCGCCGAAAACTTGTGAGGCGCAACGATGCTTCCGCCTGTGAAAAACGGAGTTACCGTCGCGAT
>JAKPSO010000393.1 GCA_029571495.1 Pseudomonadota bacterium | reverse complement strand
AAACCCGCGGCTGATTCGCCCGAGGGCAAATACATGCGTGAGCGTCGCAGCGCGCTCGGCGGTTATTTGCCACAGCGCCGCGTGAAGAGCGCGAGCTTGCCAACGCCAGAAGTGAGCGCGTTCGAAGCGCAACTCAAAGGTACCGGCGAGCGCGAAATCTCAACGACGATGGCCTTCGTTCGTATCCTCAACGCGCTCGTGAAAGACAAGTCCATTGGTCGCCACGTGGTGCCGATCGTGCCGGATGAATCGCGCACGTTCGGTATGGAAGGTATGTTCCGCCAACTCGGCATCTGGAACCAACAAGGCCAAAACTATCAGCCGGTCGATGCCGATCAGCTGATGTTCTACAAAGAGGCGAAAGACGGCCAGATTCTGCAAGAAGGCATCAATGAAGCCGGCGGTATGGCCGACTGGATCGCGGCGGCGACGAGCTACAGCAACAACAACGTGCCGATGCTGCCGGTCTACATCTTCTATTCGATGTTCGGCGTACAACGCATCGGTGACTTGTGTTGGGCTGCGGGCGACATGCGCGCACGCGGTCTGTTGGTCGGTGGCACGGCGGGCCGCACGACGTTGAACGGTGAGGGTCTGCAACACGAAGACGGACATTCGCACGTGTGGTTCAGCGCGATCCCGAACGTGCGCACCTATGACCCGACCTTCCAGTACGAAGTCGCGATCATCACGCAACATGCTGTGAAGGGAATGCTCACCGATCAAAAGGATGAGTACTACTACCTCACGGTGATGAACGAAAACTACACGCACCCGGACATGCCAGCCGGTGCTGAGGCCAACATCATCAAAGGCATGTACCTCCTCAAAGAGGGCGGCAAAGAGAAGAAAAAAGGCATGCGCGTTCAGCTCACGGGCTCGGGAACGATCCTGCGCGAAGTGATCGCTGCGGCAGACTTGCTGCGCGACGATTGGGGCGTGGAGAGCGACATTTGGAGCGCACCGAGCTTCAACGAACTGCGCCGCGACGGCATTGATTGCGAGCGCTGGAATCTTCTCCACCCGATGGACGAGCCGCGCGTACCGCACGTTGCCGCCTGCGTCGGCTCGAAGGCCGGCCCGGTGATCGCCGCGACCGACTACATGCGCATCTACGCCGACAGCGTGCGTCCTTACATCAAGAAAACGTACAAAGTGCTCGGCACCGATGGTTTCGGCCGTTCGGACAGCCGCGACAACCTGCGTCGCTTCTTCGAGGTCAATCGCTTTTACGTCACGCTCGCCGCGCTCACCGCGCTGGCGGAAGACGGCGTGATTGAGCGCAAGCTACTTGCCGATGCCATCAAGAAGTACGGCATTGATCCGAACAAACCCAATCCAACGACGGTTTAAGGAGCGGGCAAGATCATGGCAAAGCAAGAACTCAAAGTCCCGGATATCGGTGACTACAAAGACATTCCCGTCATCGAAGTATTGGTGAAGGTGGGCGACGTGGTGGCAAAGGAGCAGTCCTTAGTCACTCTCGAATCTGACAAGGCGACGATGGAAGTCCCGGCTGAAGCAGCAGGCACCGTCGTCGAACTTCGCGTGAAACTAGGCGACAAAGTGAGCGAAGGCTCAGTCGTCGCGGTGATCGAAGCCGGCGCGTCCGCGTCGGCACCTGCTCCAGCAGTTGCGCCGGCAACGCCCGCATCTGCGCCTGTCGCGGCTCCCGCTCCTGCAGCGGGCGGCGCGGTGGAAGTTAAGGTGCCGGACATCGGCGATTTCAAAGACATTCCGGTCATCGAAATCCTCGTGAAAGTCGGCGATACCGTTAAGGTTGAACAATCCCTCGTAACGCTCGAATCCGACAAGGCCACGATGGAAGTGCCGTCGACCGCCGCAGGCGTCGTCAAAGAGATCAAGGTCAAGCTCGGCGACAAAGTCTCCGAAGGCGCTGTAGTCGTCGTCGTGGCGTCAGCTGGCGCTAACGCAACTGCGTCCGCACCAGACTCAACCGTTCGCGCTGAGCCCGTCGAAGCGCCGATGGCAAAGAGTACTGGACAGTCGAGCGCAACACCCCCCGCCTCGAGCACTTCGACAAGCTCAGTGCGAACGGAAAACGCAACAGGCGCGATCAACGAAGCAAACTTCAGCAAAGCCCACGCATCACCATCGGTGCGGAAATTTGCGCGCGAGCTGGGCGTTGATTTGGGGCGCGTGAAGGGCACGGGACCGAAGAATCGCGTGCTGCTTGAAGACGTGCAAGGTTTTGTCAAAGGCGTCATGTCAGCGCCGCCAGCAGCGGCTTCAGCGGCCAGCGGCGGCGACTCTGGCGCCGCGCTGGGATTGTTGCCTTGGCCAAAAGTGGACTTCGCGAAGTTCGGCGCGATTGAACCGAAACCGCTGTCGCGAATCAAGAAAATCTCCGGCGCGAATCTGCATCGCAACTGGGTGATGATCCCGCACGTCACGAACCATGACGAAGCGGACATCACTGAACTCGAAGCACTGCGCGTGAAGCTCAACGAAGAAAACGCGAAGAGCGGCGTCAAGGTCACGATGCTCGCCTTCGTGATCAAGGCCTGCGTCGCGGCGCTGCAGAAGTTCCCAGACTTCAATGCATCGCTCGACGGTGACAACCTCGTTTACAAGAAGTACTTCAACATCGGCTTCGCCGCAGATACGCCGAACGGGCTCGTGGTTCCGGTGCTCAAGAACGCCGATCAAAAAGGCATCATGCAAATCGCCAAAGAGATGACAGAGTTGTCGCTTAAGGCGCGCGAAGGAAAACTGGGGCCGTCTGACATGCAAGGCGGCTGCTTCTCGATCAGCTCGCTCGGCGGCATTGGCGGTACCTGTTTTTCGCCGATCATCAACGCACCGGAAGTCGCGATTCTCGGTCTCTCGCGTGGTGAAACGAAGCCTAAGTGGAATGGCAAAGAGTTTGTGCCCAAGCTCATGCTGCCGCTTTCGCTCTCGTACGACCATCGTGTGATCGACGGTGCTGCCGCTGCACGCTTCAACGCGTATCTCGGAACACTATTCGCCGACTTCCGTAGGATCGCGCTATGAGTACGGTTGAACTCAAAGTCCCGGACATCGGCGATTACACCGACGTCCCGGTCATCGAAATTTTGGTGAAAGTTGGTGACACTGTGGCGAAGGAGCAATCGCTCGTCACGCTCGAATCCGACAAAGCCACGATGGAAGTGCCGGCTGATGCTGCGGGCGTCGTGAAGGAAATTCGCGTCAAACTGGGCGACAAGGTGAGCATGGGCGCGGTGGTGGCTGTGATTGAGGCCACATCTGCCGTTCGCGCTGAGCCCGTCGAAGCGCCGGTTGCAAAGAGCGCGGCTCCATCAGGCGCAACAGCTCCCACTACGAGCACTTCGACAAGCTCAGTGCGAACGGAGAGTGCAGTGCCCGTCGCCGCCGGCGCTTACACGGGCAAGGCCGATGTCGAATGCGAAATGCTTGTGCTCGGCGCGGGCCCCGGC
>JAKPSO010000383.1 GCA_029571495.1 Pseudomonadota bacterium | reverse complement strand
CTGCTTGCGAAAAAGCTCGATGCGATCGTGGAAGATTGCGTGAACTCGGTGGGTGTGGATGTGAATTTGGCGTCCGCGCCGCTGCTCGCGCGCGTGGCCGGTTTGTCGGCGAGCAATGCGCGCTCAATCGTGGCGCATCGTGAGCAAACGGGCGCATTTGCGAGTCGCGAGGCGATCCGCAAGGTGTCGGGTATTGGCCCGAAAACGTTTGAGCAGTGCGCGGGCTTTCTGCGAATTCGCGATGGCGAGAATCCGCTCGACGCGAGCGCCGTGCACCCTGAAAGCTATGCGTTGGTGCAGAAAATTATTGAGCGCGCAAAGAAGCCGTTGGCGGAATTGTTGGGCAACGCGAGTGCGCTCAAGGCCGTGCCTGCGAATGCTTTTGTTGCCGAAGGTGTGGGCGAAATTACGGTGAAGGATGTGCTCGCCGAGCTAGAGAAACCGGGCCGCGATCCGCGGCCGGAATTCAAGGTGGCGAAGTTCAATGATGGCGTGAACGACATCAAGGATCTGGTCGAAGGGATGATTCTTGAAGGCACCGTGACCAACGTCGCGGCGTTCGGTGCGTTCGTCGACGTCGGCGCGCATCAGGACGGTTTGGTGCACGTCTCGCAGCTCGCGAACAAATTCGTGAAGGACCCGAAGGACGTGGTCAAGGCCGGTCAGATCGTGAAGGTGAAAGTGGTGGAGGTGGACGTGCAGCGCAAGCGCATCGCGCTGACGATGCGTCTCGACGCGGCGCCTGTCGTGCGCGAGGAGCGTATGGGTTCGCAAGACCGAGGTGATCGGGGTGACCGTGGGGGATACGGCGGTGGACGTGGCGCATCCCGTCCAGCGCCACAACAGACGAAGCCGGAGTCCGCGATGGCTGCGGCGTTCGCGAACTTTAAGCGCGGATAGCCTGCGTGTTTTGATCGGTTTGTTGACTTAGGGCGCGACGCTGCGCCATCCAAAATGACGCGACGGCGATCGCGGCGAGACCGGTGAGTACGGCAAGCCCTAACCGATAGTTACCGCTTACTGTCCATAGAGCCGCCAAAAATGAAGGGGCTGCGGCGCGGGCGATGGCGTTTGGGATGCCAAGGAGGCCGTTGAGTGAAGCCGCGCGGTCCTGCGAAACGTATGTGGCCATGGCCGTGGCGCGAACGATGGTGACCATGCCGTTGGCCATTCCGTATAGGAGCGCGAACAGTATCGCGACCCAAGGCGAGACCGACGCGAAGATCAACACGCCGAGCGCCACGGGCAGAAGCGCCGGAATCCAACGATTCGCCCAGTGCACGTCGAGTCGTTTTTCGGCGTAATAGAGCAGGATTCGCCCGGCGACTTGTAGTGCGCCGATGGCCGCCGGGATTGCGATCACCCAAGATTCCGGGAGTCCTTGCTCGCGCAAGATGGCGATCATGTGAGCGCCTAGCGACGCAGTGATGCCGAAGAAGAGCATGAAGAACGCCGCGAGTCCCCAGAACGGGAATCGCCGTGTGATGTCGCGCAGCTGCGCGCGCGGCGCATCCGGGGCGTGCGCTCGCGCGGGCGGTTCGCCGCGCAGCCAATACGCGTGGATCGGAAGGCAGATGAAGCAATGCAGTGACGCGAGTACCAGCGTACTGTTGCGCCAACCAAGAGTGTTGATGAGCCACGCGCCCAGGGGCAGAAAGACCGTGCTCGCGAGGCCGCCGAGAAAAGTGAGCGTGATGATGGCGCGGCGGTAGTCTTCAGGGTAGCGACGTATTAGCAGCGAAAACGCCGGTTGGTAGAGCACGCCAGACATCGCCGCGCCAACGGCGATCCATGTGGCGTAAAGCTGCCATGCGTTTTGCGTGAACGCGAGCGCGACGAACGCGGCTGTCGCGAGCGACGAGCCGGCGCACATCACTAGGCGCGCGCGGCCTTGATCGATGAGGCGGCCAACGGCGAAGGCGAGCAGTCCTTCGGTCAAAAGTGCGAGGCTGAACGCGAAGGCGGCGTCAACGCGCGACAGTCCGAGGTCGCGTTCGAAGTGTTCAAGCAGAAGGGAGAAACCGTAGTAAAGCGTTCCCCAACTGATGAGTTGCGCGACCGACAGCCAGAGCACGAATCCGCGCGGCGGGTGAGGATGTGTGGCGTCAGATTGCACGAAGAAATGGTATCAGCTTTGGCGCGCCAAGGGCTGTCGAGCCGTGCGCGGCGCGTGAATTGGAGGGGGGCGACTTCCTGTGAAATGTGGCCGGAAGCGCCGTCGGGCAGCCGCCAGCGCCCAGAAGCTGGTGTTAGCCAAGAGTGTTTCACGTGGAACAAATCGCGACCATAGGAGCGATTTGGTCAATTGACTCAAACTCAGCGCGCCTCTATCTGCCGATGATGTTCGCGGTTGCCGAGAAATACGAGTCCGCCATTGCCAGCGTAAAGGTCACGAGCGAAGCGAGTCATTTCAGGAGCGAGCGCGAATGCGCGAACGATCGAACTGTGCCAACTCCGCACTACCGGTGCGTATTCCGGTTCAACGAAAAACCCGCCGCTCGCCACCAACTTCCAACAACCCAACGCAGCCAAACCAATAGCCGCTCTGTAGAATACGCTCTCTCTTTCAGGGCGATGTTCCACGTGAAACGTCGCCGAATTCTTCATCGATGATTTTTCCCGACCGTTTTGATGTGATCGTGGTGGGTGGCGGCCACGCCGGTAGCGAGGCTGCGCTTGCGGCCGCGCGTGCTGGCGCGAAGACGCTGCTCCTGACCCACAGCATCGAGACGCTGGGGCAGATGAGCTGCAATCCGTCGATCGGCGGCATCGGCAAGGGCCACTTGGTGAAAGAGGTGGACGCGCTGGGCGGCGCAATGGCCATCGCTACCGACGAAGCGGGTATTCAGTTTCGAATCCTGAATTCGTCCAAGGGTCCGGCGGTTCGGGCGACTCGCGCGCAGGCCGACCGCGTTTTGTACCGCGCGGCCATTCGTCGCCGCATCGAAAACCAACCGAACCTAACGCTTTTTCAGCAGCCGGTAGATGACGTGCTCGTCTCGGGCGGGCGGGTGACGGGCGTTAAGACCCAGATGGGCTTGTCGTTCGAGAGTGAAACCGTGGTGCTTACGGCCGGGACTTTTCTCTCGGGCTTGATACATATCGGTCTCGAAAACTATACGGCAGGACGCGCGGGCGATCCGGCGGCGACGACGCTCGGGGCGCGGCTTAAAGAAATGAAGCTGCCGCAAGGCCGCCTGAAAACCGGCACGCCGCCACGCATCGACGGCAAAACGATCGACTACTCAAAGGTGGGCGTGCAGC
>JAKPSO010000381.1 GCA_029571495.1 Pseudomonadota bacterium | reverse complement strand
CGCCGCGAAGACGAATGATGCGATTGCCGGTGAACGGGTCAGTATGAAAGTGCGGCGCGACGTCCTGGCTGATGGTGAGACGTTCGCACGAGACGACCTGATGGTTGGTGTGCGCCGCCTCGATATTGAATACAAAATCTGCGCCGTTGACGTCGATTTCGTAGTTGAGTTCGACGCCCAGTTGGATGCGGATCACGCGCTTAAGCCTTCGTGAGCGTCAACAAGATGTCGGCATACCAAGCGCAGTTCAAGCCCAGTGCTTCATCGACCTGAGTGTCTCGTGAGCCGACATCGAGCCGAGCGGAGTGAACCCCCAGTAGCTTCCACGGCAGCGCCGGATTGCTCGCTTCTGTACCCGTAGGCGCCGAGCCCTGTCGCATGACAACCGGTGCGCCGCTCGTGCCACGGTGCGTGCGCGCATCCGTTAGAAAATAGCCCTCGCCTTGAAAGCGAAGTCCAAACGACGACGCCACCACCGCGTGCCGCGCCACGGGCATGTGATGCAATGTGTCGTGGAAACCCAACGGAAATCCCACCACTAACAACGAGCTACCGATCTCGATCGCCTCGTCCGACGCCACCAAATGCTCAGGGCTGAACGCGCGGAAGACCGCCGTCTTAGGCAACGCCCCGCGCTCGATTTCGAGGACGGCGACGTCGATCTCACCCGATTTGTCGAGCCCTTGTCGCCACACGCTCTTGCCCTTGCGATACAACGGCATGGAAAAGCCTGTGGATTTCGCAAGATTCGCCGCGTCGGTGTGGACTTCGATTTCGATGCGATCTGGAAAGTGTTTGCTCGGTTCATCGATCATCACGTGACGACTCGTGACGAGAAACAAGCGCGTGTCTCGCTCGAAAAAGAAGCCGCTGGCGTTCGTCAACAGCCGCGAGCCGTCAAAGGTGCAGACACGCGCAGCAGCGAGCAAGATGGGTTCGATCATCGAGAGGTCGTAAGGTCAGGAGGTAAAAAGGGACCGCGTTTGTGACGCGTTAGGTCAATCGGCGCGAGACCGCGCCAAAATCCACGGATGTTGCTACGGTACAGCAAAATGTCCCTGCTAAGCCGCAAACGAGACGTGGTTGGATGTGTTGCGTGCGGTAAGGCACACTTGCAGAACGAAACGTTGAACAAGAAGTGCAGCGAAAGATGACTGATATGACGGAGCAAGCAGTACAACCGCAGACAAATCACGCAACTGAGGCGCGTGACCGCAACGTGTGGTGGTGGATTCCGACGCTGTATTTCGGGCAGGGCATTCCGTACGCGGTGGCCATCACGCTATCGGTCATCCTCTACAAAAACCTAGGCGTTTCCAACACCGACATTGCGCTCTACACCAGCTGGCTGTACTTGCCATTCGTGATCAAACCGCTTTGGTCGCCGTTCATCGAAATGTTTCGAACCAAAAGATGGTGGATCGTTTGGATTGAGTTTTTGATCGGTACGTCTTTCGCGCTGGTGGCGTTGACGATTCCGACGGACAATTTTTTTCAGATGACGCTGGCAATCTTCTGGTTGCTCGCCTTTAGCGGAGCGACGCACGACATTGCGTCTGACGGTTTTTACATGCTGGGCTTAAGTCAGCACGAACAAGCCGCGTACGTCGGGATTCGGAGTACGTTTTTTCGGCTATCGATGATCACGGTGCAAGGCGGTCTTGTCTATCTCGCTGGCAAGCTCACCGAGGCGACCGGCCGTATGCCGTGGGCGTGGTCTATAGTGTTTTTTCTGTTGAGTGCGATGTTTCTCGGCCTGTTTGTGTATCACAGCATCATGCTGCCGAGACCCGTGAACGACACGCCGAAGCGCGAAGAGGGGAGCGCTCTCCGGTCGTTTGTCGCCGTATTTCGTCGATTTTTGGAAAAAGACAACATCCACGTTGTATTCGCGTTTTTGCTGCTCTATCGCTTCGCCGAATCACAACTCGTAAAAATCGCTCCGGTGTTTCTGCTCGACGGTCGCGACAAGGGCGGACTCGGGTTGTCAACTGCAAACGTCGGTATTGCGTACGGTTGGGCCGGTATGACCGCGTTAACGGTGGGTGGGCTCTTGAGTGCGTATCTGATATCGAAGCACGGCATGAAGCGCTGGTTGTGGCCAATGGCATTTGCTATTCACGTGCCCAACATCGTATTTGTATACATGGCAATGACGCAACCGGCGGATTTCATTTTCATCGGCGCACTCGTCGCCATCGAGCAATTTGGCTACGGATTCGGGTTCACAGGTTACGTGCTCTACATGATCATGACGGCGACCGGCAAACATCAAACGGCTCACTACGCAATATGCACAGGCTTCATGGCGCTCGGCATGATGTTGCCGGGTATGTGGAGCGGTTGGTTGCAAACGAAGATGGGCTATGTGAACTTTTTCATCTGGATTTGCGTCGCCACTATTCCGAGCTTCATCGTCACCGCGCTCATCAAAATTGACCCGGCGTTTGGCACAAAGCGCGAACCGGCGGCGAGTTAGACGTTTACAGCTGCTGCTGGCGAGCGCGAACGATTAGGCGGTCAAGCAACGCGTCGAGGTTTGCGCGCTCAGTGGCGCTGAGACATTCGCAGATGTCGTCATTGCGACGTTGAATCAACGCCATCACGCGCGTCCATTTCGTCTGCCCCGACGCTGTCAGCACCAGTACGATGCCGCGCGCGTCTTCGGCAGAAGTCGCTTTTCGCACGAGCCGTTGATCAACTAAAACTTGCGCAGCGCGGCTGGCTTGGGCTTTGTCGAGATTGGCGCGAAACGCCAGATCGTTGATCGAGAGTGGCGCAAATGATCCGATAGCCGCTAGGCATCGGCCTTCGCTGTAGCTCATCCCGACGGCTTCAAGGTAGGCCGCCTTGCTTGCGCGGTCGGTTAGTTTTTGCAGGGCGTGCAGCCGGTACGTGAGGGCGGTTTCAAGCGGAGAGATGGACGGAGCTTTCATTTCTCATCAAATCTTATGCGATGCAAAGGACTTGTATTTTGACAGGAATTGTAGATAATAGTTGCGCGCGCAACCAATTATTGCCGTACTTGCATCAGATCTCTCGAGACAAAAATTCCCGCGCACTCCGCGAAAGGATAGGACGCTAAGCCGATGGAATTTACGCCGTACCCATTCACCGCGAAACAGTACAAAGCCATCACGCCTGCGTTGCGCGACGGCGTGGACGCAACGCGCAAACCGGTGGTCATCGTCGGCGGTGGGCCTGTGGGCATGGTCGCGGCGCTTGGTCTTGCTAAACACGGTATTCCCGTGGTGTTGATTGAGGCGGACAACACGGTGTGCTTCGGCAGTCGCGCGATCTGCATTTCGCGCCGCAGTCTTGAAATCATCGACCGACTTGGCGCTGTTGCTGGCTTCAATCGCATCGGCCTTCCATGGACCGGCGGTAGAAGCTTTTACCGCGACATTGAAGTGCTCAAGTTCGCGATGCCACAAGACGAAAACCAGAAGCACGCGCCGATGGTGAACTTGGCGCAGTATCACATCGAGCAAATTCTGCTCGATCAGATCGAAGCGCAATCCGATCTCATCGAAGTGCGTTGGCAGACAAAGTTGACGGCTATCGACACGAGCGAAAAGGGAGCGCGGTTGACGCTCGAGACGCCTGAGGGCTCGTACCTTCTTGACGCAGACTGGGTGATCGCAACCGACGGTGGTCGCAGTTTTATCCGCGAATCTCTGGGCCTCGAACTGAAGGGCAACACGTATGAAGGACGATACGTCGTCGTCGACATATTGCTCGAGAGCTCGCGCCCGACTGAACGTTTGGCGTATTTCGATCCACCCTGCAATCCGGGTTCGACGGTACTCGTCCACAAGCAGCCGGACAATGTGTGGCGTATCGACTATCAGCTGCGCGACGGCGAAGATCCAGTGGAAGCAGTGAAGCTCGAAAACGTCGCGCCACGCATTGCGAGTTTGCTCGCGATGATGGGCGAGACAAAACCGTGGAAGCCAATCTGGACGACGATTTACAAGGCCAACGCGTTGACGCTTGAGAACTATCGCTCAGGACGCGTGCTGTTCGCGGGCGATGCTGCGCACTTAGTGCCGATCTTTGGTGTACGTGGCGCGAACTCCGGCATTGACGACGCCGACAACTTGGCGTGGAAATTGGCTCTCGTCATGAAAGGCATCGCTGCGGATGCGTTGCTCGACTCGTATTCTGCGGAACGTGTGGCAGCCGCTCATGAAAACCTTAGTTACGGCACCAAGAGCACGGAGTTCATGGCGCCCCCGTCGTTCGCGTTTGATCTGATGCGCAAGGCGGTACTCGGTCTCGCGGTTAAGCACGAAGCCGTCCGCTCGTTGATTAACCCACGCCAGACGTCGGCGATTGCGTACGTTGCGTCGCCACTGAACACCGCTGTTGACGCGTCGCGAATGTTCAAGGCTGGGCCAGCGCCGGGTGCCGTGCTACATGAGTGCCCGATTTCCATTGTTGAAGGCGGCGCGGAGCGGCACGGTCACCTTACGGACCTGCTCGGTGCGAGATTTCACTTCTTTCTATTTGCGGACGGCGGGAGTGCTTCGATTGACCTCGCGTCGTTGGCCGCTTCGTTCGCGGCCGCGGGTGTGCCATTTGGTTTTGACATCATTTCGCCTAATGCCGGTCGCGACAATTTCGCTCGACACGTTCACGACTACACGGGACGACTGTTTCCGATGTACGACGCCGAGGCGGGAAGCGCCTACCTCGTTCGACCTGACGGCCACGTGCTCGCGCGCTGGAAGTACGCCCGCGAAGAAGACGTTAGCAACGCCATTCGTCACGCGCTCAACCCGCCAACTTCCATTCATTAACTATCATGCCGCAACTACAATCTGCTGAGCTCGACGCCGTCTACACGCACTTCTGTCGAACGATGACGCGTGTCGGCGAACCGGCGTCGCCGCTGTTTCTTGCGCGTTTCGCGTTACTCGCGATGGATCGCATTGGGGATGTTGGTACGATTGAACGGCTAATCGATGCGGCGGCCGACGACCTCGTTCCGGCGACCGCAGTGACCGCACCGACCTCCAGCGCTTAGTTCTCCACTCCAAAACTCTTCGTTTCACCTTCACTTTAGAGCTTCTATGAATTACGCCATTGCTCCCGCCCCCGTTGTTTCATTACCCGTGGTCGGTTCCGATCAACGATTCCCGATTCGGCGCGTGTACTGCGTGGGGCGCAACTACGTGGAACACGCCCAAGAGATGGGATTTACCGGACGCGAAGCACCGTTCTTTTTCTTGAAACCGACCGACGCGGTCGTAGTTGCTGAGGCTGGTCAAGCCATCGAGATTCCGTACCCGAGCCTCACCAAAAGCTATCACCACGAAGTTGAGTTGGTCGTGGCGCTCAGCAAAGGCGGGAAGAACATCAAAGCCGCGGATGCAGCGAAGCACATTTTTGGCTACGCGCTGGGCCTCGATATGACGCGCCGCGACCTTCAAGGCGAACAAAAGAAGCTCGGTCGTCCTTGGGAA
>JAKPSO010000379.1 GCA_029571495.1 Pseudomonadota bacterium | reverse complement strand
GAACGTTCGCGAAGGTAAAACCGAAGCGAGCTGGACCGGAAAATGCTCGCAACCGGGTGTCGGGCGGGTGCTCGACGTGAAGTACGAGGTGAGCGTGAAAGTCAACGTCGACGGCAGTTTTGACATCCTGACCGTGATTTCCGGCGATCAACAGGCGCGTATTCCCATTCGTGGCGAAAGGCTAAAGGGCGCAGCCGCGACCTGCAGCAAAGAACAACCGTTCTTCCGGCCTTGGCAGTAAGCGCAGCAAAACCGCGCGCGGGGCGACTATCTTCGTAAAATCGACGGTTAATCCACTGTCCGAATCGCCGCCCGTCATGGCCAAATCCGCTCCAAAGACCTTTGAATCCGCGCTTGATGAGCTGGAGAAGCTGGTGGCTGACCTCGAAAACGGCTCGCTGCCGTTGGCGGATTCACTGGCGGCGTACAAGCGCGGCGCTGAATTGTTGAAGTACGCGCAAGGCGAACTCGCGCAGGTGGAGCAACAAGTCAAAGTGCTCGAAGGCGACGTCCTGAAGCCTTACCAGCCGGAATAGCGCGCCATGTCCAACACCGCATTTGAGGCGTGGGCCACGGCCCATCGTGCGCGTATAGAGACTGCGCTCACGCGATGGACGCCCGCAGCGGAGCTCTCGACGGGCCGCCTTCTCGAAGCGATGCGCTACAGCGCGCTTGGCGGCGGCAAGCGCCTTCGCGCGCTGCTCTCGTATGCGACAGCCGAGGCAATCGGGGAGCCCGCGGAGGTCGCCGATCACGCTGCTGCCGCGGTGGAGTTGATTCACGCCTATTCGCTCATTCACGACGATATGCCGTGCATGGACGACGACGCAATGCGGCGCGGCAAACCGACCAACCACATCGCATTTGGCGACGCCACGGCGATGCTCGCGGGCGACGCCATGCAGCCGCTTGCGTTTGCGGTGCTGCTCGCAGCGCCTGTTGCGGCGACCGGAATTGTGACCGCAGCCAAGCAACTCGCCGATGCGGCGGGTGCGTATGGCATGGCCGGTGGGCAGGCGATTGATTTGGCGAATGTTGGCAAGCCGATGACGCTCGCGGCGCTTGAAGAAATGCACGCGATGAAAACCGGCGCGATGATCGAGGCGGCGGTTCTGCTGCCCGCGTTACTCACCGAGGAAGACGACGCCACAATCACCGCGCTCACGGTGTACGCACAGAAAATTGGTCTCACGTTTCAAGTAGTCGATGACGTGCTCGATGCTACGGCCGACAGCGCGACGCTCGGCAAGACGGCGGGCAAGGACGCCGCCAACGACAAACCCACCTTTGTCTCGCTCATGGGCATCGACGCCGCGACGCGTTATGCGCGCGAACTGACCGACGCCGCAGTCAATGCGCTACCAGCACATCTGAACACCACTCGCTTGGCCGACCTTGCGCGGTCAATGGCGGAAAGAACCGCATAAATGTCCCTGCTCGAACACATCGATGAACCGGCGCAACTGCGCGAGCAGCCGCAAAGCGCGCTGACCGGCGTCTGTGACGAAGTGCGCGCGTTTGTTCTCGATTCTGTGTCCAAAACCGGCGGGCATTTGTCGTCGAATTTGGGCGTCGTGGAGTTGACCGTTGCGCTGCATTACTGCTTCGACACGCCGCATGATCGCATTGTGTGGGACGTTGGGCATCAGTGCTACCCACACAAGATCTTGACCGGTCGCCGCGATCGCATGAATACGCTGCGGCAGTGGGGCGGTCTCGCAGGTTTCCCGAAACGCGACGAGAGCCCGTACGACACGTGTGGCGTCGCGCATTCGTCGACCAGCATTTCCGCAGCGCTCGGCATGGCCGTTGCCGCAAAAGCCAAGGGCGAATCGCGCCGCGTGGTCGCAATCATTGGCGAC
>JAKPSO010000375.1 GCA_029571495.1 Pseudomonadota bacterium | reverse complement strand
CGAATTTCGCGCTACCAGTTCCGATCACGCGCATTGCCGATGTGTCGGCACTATTGCTCAAAATTGCCCCGACGGCCAAAAAATAGCGCGTCGCGATGACTTACGGCGCCTTTGACATCTTCTATGCTCCCGTCGCTTGGTTCGTTGGGCGCAGCGAATCGATAGGTTTGAGCGACGTGCTTTGCATCGCTTTCCTGGGTGCGCTTTGTGGCTACGCAAGCATGTTCGTCTACCGTTACTGCTCACCACAATCCAAACTTTCCACGCTCAGCGCCCAAATTAGCTCGGTCCGCGCAAGTTTGGTGCACTACGACGGTGAATGGGATGGGATGTTTGCGCTCATCGCAAAGTCGTTACGCTTGTCCTTGCAGCATCTTGGTCTCTCGTTCGTGACCGCGACATTGGCGTCGGTGGTTTCTGTGTTGATCGCACTGCCCTTGTCAACGATTTACGATTTCGCGCCACCCAAACCAGGCGAGAACATCACGATCGTCGTGACACCCGCCGCGCAGCGTCATCAAGTGAACTTGAGTCCATCGAACGCCGCGGCTGCCACCGAAAGCGGATTCCTATTGCGATGGCCGAGCCCGGCCAACCCTGTCTCGTTGCAAGTCAATGGCGTCGAAGTGTTGGTGCTGCCCTCGGCTCCGATGAGCGGCGTTCTGGAACCGCGCCATGCGTTTAACGCATTGATCGGCAACCCAAACGGGTATTTGCCCGCGAACTCCAGTGTTACGCGCATCGAGTTCGCGCTGCCCCCGCGAGACATACTGCCGTTCGGTCCAGCGTGGATCCGACCATGGTGGTTCGTCTTCTTTCTGGTGGTAGTTTTGACCTCGTTTTGGCTTCGCTGGCGTTGGAAGCTGCACTGAACGCACACGCTATTCGTAGCCCAGCCTGCGTGCCGTCTCACGCGTAATGTCGACGATGGCCTTGCGCGTGCCTTCATCAAAGCGCTCTTCATAATAGTCCGGCGCAGAAATAGTGCTGGCACGGCGTTGAATTAGGGTGCGCGCCTCCGTGTCGAACAAATCACAGTGCGTGAACACCGCTGGCAGAACGTCTTGCGGTTCACTACACAGCCTTTCGTAGCGAACGATCATCACTGAACGCCGCAGCGCGTCATGTCGATCAAGCACGTCGAGGAGTTGTTGGTAAACAGCGGCCCATTGCCTGGCATACGCTGGCGCATCCATACCGCGCGCGAAATCCGCTATGGAAGCGTGCGCTGCGGTGCCGTCGCCCAACATCGTCGCGCGTTTGTCCAGGCCGAATTCGAAATGACCAACGCGTTGCAAGTGACGGCGAACTGCTGCATTGCCGCGACCGGCCTCGGAAAAAATGCGGTTTTGCCGAACCAACGACGCGACGTGCGACAGCGGTTCCCGAACCGGCACCACAAATTTCGCGTCAGGGAACATTCGCGCGAGTAGAGGAACTCGATTCACATGGTAATTCGCTTTTGCCAGATAACGCGGCGCACCGCGGGCAGCCAACAGCTTACTGATGTGATCGTGCAGCAGGCGATTAAACACAGGATTGAAATCATCAACTCCAAGCGCTTCAGGCATGCGCTCTTGGTGTAGATGCGGGTAGAAACGCATCCACAGCACTTCCTCGAACGCCTCGGGACTCTCAACGCTGACGCGGATGCGATCTCCGTGTGCGCGCTCGGAAACCTGAGCTTCAGTGGAAAGTACGGCACGCGCACGAAGCCAATTCCACCAGTAAGGCGTCCAGAGCATCCGATAGTCCGCATAGCGGTGCGCTGTCGTTGCCGAGTGTTCATTGAGCGTCTCTAGGAGGAGCGTACTTCCCGCCCGGGCGAGGCCACACACGTAGATCGGCCTCGTGACCGGGTGTTGATCAATTTCGTCTCGCAATACCGACGATTCAATGCGCGCGAGCGCAGGGCCGAGCCATGGCATTCCGGCATGAATCGCCCCGGCAAGGCGGTCACCGAAAGCGACCTTCATGACTTCACCTGGCGACGCGACAACTCGGCGTTCAGCCCTAACGTAGTTAGCACGAAACTCGCAGCATGGAGCGCGTTATGCGGTTCACGAAGACGCCGGGAGTTCACCGGGCTAGTCGGCCGTGATGTTTCGTGCCTTGATGACTTTCGTCCAGTAATC
>JAKPSO010000361.1 GCA_029571495.1 Pseudomonadota bacterium | reverse complement strand
AAACACGGGCCGGGACGACGGTTCATTCAGCAATTGTTGGAGCGTGGTCGATCGCGTGGCGCGCAGCGCCTCGATGAGCTCAAGGCGCGCGGCATCGCGGCGCCCAAGATCGACGCCGACGTGGTGCGCATGGCCTTTGTGAGTCTCGCGATGACGCCAATGTTGCTCAAGAGCGTATTCGAGAAGCAAATGGATCGCCCCATGGACGCGGCGTTTCTCGAGCGTCTCGCAAACTTCAATGGCACGCTGCTTGCGACCGGACTTGCAGCCATGTCCGCGCCCGCGGTCACGCGTGGGGACGCGGCATGACGTACCAGCGCCGTCGCCTCGCTGCGCGCGCATTCGAGCGTGTCGCTCGCTTCGTCACGAGGTTGCAAGCCTGGCCGCAAGCCCTCACGCCCCCCGCATTTCGCTTGCTGCAAATTGGCTCCGCATTTTGGCAATCACGCGCGCTCTACGTCGCAGCAAAGATGGACATCGCAACGATGCTCGGCCAGCGCACCTTGTCGGCAACAGAGCTCGCCGAGGCAGTGCACGCGCATCCCGATTCGCTGTATCGACTCATGCGCCTGCTCGTCGCGATGGACGTTTTCGACGAGCCCAGTCCGCGCAACTTTCGCAACAACAAGCTCTCCGCCGCGTTGCGAAGCGATCGACCGGGCAGCGTGCGTGCGATGGCGCTCATGCACAACTCGCCGGAGATGAGCGAACCGTGGTTCACGCAGCTGGAAGCGGGCATTCGCAGCGGCACGCCGCCATTTCAGCTCGCGCACGGGCAAACGCTTTTCGACTACATGGACACGCACGCCGATTTTGACGCCCAGTTCGGCGCGGCAATGGACAGTGTCGAGGCTCTCGCCGGCGACAGTTTCGCGACGGAATTTGACTGGAGTGCGTTTGATCGTGTGATCGACGTCGGTGGCAGCAAGGGCGCCAAATCGCTCGCCATATTGAAGCGCAACAAACGTCTCACCGCCCTCGTCGTTGATCGCGCACAGATCGTCGAGCAGGCCGAACGATACTGGCGCGAACATGCAGATGCTGGCACGTTGCAGCCTGCGCTTTCGCGACTCTCGTTTGTTGCGGGCGACGTGTTTACCAACATACCCGCCGCCGAAAGCAGTAGAGACGTTTATCTATTGAGCGCGGTACTGCACTGCTTTGATGACGTGACCGCGCAACGCGCACTGCGAAACGTCGCTCGCGCAGCGGCATCAGCGGGCGCGACCATCGCCGTGCTTGAACTCGTCATGCCCGATTGCGCCGACATCGCCAGCGCGTCGTTCGATATGCAAATGCTCATGGGCACACGCGGTCGCGAACGCACCCGCAATGAGTGGGATGCGTTGTTCGCGATGAGCGGTGTACAACGGGAAGAAACCGTCTACCTCATGTCGTTCGGAAAAATTATGGTGTTGCGGCCAATGGCAGACAGTTAGTCACGCACAGATCGCCGCGCCCACGCCGTTAAATCTACGCCCTTAAAGATCATCCAGAGCGCAAGCAACGTTTCGCCGACAAACGCCGGAATCAGCACATACGGAAACAGCGCAGAGGCCAGCGCTGGCGCGAGAATAAGCGCGAAACTGTTGATTAAGTACGAGACGCCGGCGAGCGCTAGCAACACGCCCAACGTGTTCGGCAGGAACCCTGACTTGAAAATCAGGTAGCCGCGCACCAAACACGCGACGCCGAAAAATATCAATCCGATTCCAAAGCCAAACGAATGTACGTTTATCGCGAGATAAGCGAGCGA
>JAKPSO010000357.1 GCA_029571495.1 Pseudomonadota bacterium | reverse complement strand
CGCCGCGAGCGCCGCGTCACGCGGAGGAAACGGCCCCGCCATGCCGGGGCGCGAACACTTGTCCGCCTCACAGGCATCGAGCATCTGCGCGAAGCGTTCCGGGCGACGAATCGCATCCAACGTCATGAGCAAATCGTGCACCGTGGTCGCACGAAGCGTCGCGATGTTGGCCAGTTTGCCGTGCTCCGCCGCGACGTGCGCGGCCAAGTCCGCACACTCGCGCGGTACGCGCCAACGCTCGGAAAGCGCCGCGACTAGCTGCACACTGCGCTCTTCATGCCCATGATGCGCGGGAAGGATGTCAGCGGGCGTTAGGCCCTTGCCCAAATCATGCGTCAGCGCCGCGTAGCGCGTGGCGAGCGGCCACCCGCGATCCGCGGTGTAATCGACGACTTGCATTACGTGAATACCGGTGTCAATTTCCGGGTGCCATTGCGGCTTCTGCGGCACGCCCCACAACCGATCCAACTCCGGCGCAAGCTCCGCGAGCGCGCCACATTCGCGAAGCACCGCAAACATGCGCGACGGCTTAGCCTCCATCAGTCCACGCGAAATTTCTTGCCACACACGCTCGGCGACCAGCTCGCGAATTTCGCCCTCCTTAACCAGCCGACGGCACAACGCGATCGTCTCCGGCGCAACCGAAAACTCCGTGAATCGCGCCGCGAAACGCGCGAGGCGCAACACACGCAACGGATCTTCGGCAAACGCATCACTCACATGCCGCAGCACTTTCGCGCTCAAGTCACGCGCGCCGCCATACGGGTCCACCAGCGCGCCATCCTCGTCGCGCGCCATCGCATTGATCGTCAGATCGCGACGACACAAATCGTCTTCGAGCGACACATCGCTCGCGGCATGAAACGTAAAGCCCGTGTAGCCGCGCCCGCTCTTACGTTCCGTGCGCGCGAGCGCGTATTCGTCTTTCGTTTGCGGATGCAAAAACACTGGAAAATCTTTGCCCACGGGCTGATAGCCCAGCGCCAGCATGTCGTCCACGCTCGCGCCGACCACGACGTAATCGTGATCGTGAGAGGGCAAGCCCAAAAGCGCGTCGCGAACACTGCCGCCGACTTGATAGATTTTCATGCGCTGATTATCTATCGGGCGCTTCGTGAAGCCGCAGCCGAACGCACAACTCAGCGCAACGCCAACGAATTCTTCCTCCACGCGGCATCCTGCCAGCGATAAAACGTGGAGAGCGAATTCGGATGATCGGCGGCCTTTTCAGTGGTGAGGGTGTCCATGCGTAGTGTCTCGAAGCTCCGTTTGTAACGCTGCTCTGCGCGCGATTCGCGGGCGACGAGCAGCTGTGTTCCGCCGGGCACCCAACCCGCGAAGTCGATGTAACCGATGTCTGGACTGAGCGTTGCCGACGAGGGCGGCAATACGTCGAGATGCCAGCCGTCGTTGTCGCGCTTGAACACCCAGAGTTCACGCCACGCGTCGAGTGTTTGTACGCTGAGCGCCAGCGACGTTCCGACCGCATTGACGTTAACGGAGCGTGGCCACACCACGCCGTAGGTGCATTGCTTGAAGAGCGTCGCGTCGGGCTGCGCTGGGTTTACAACGTGTACGCAGGTCTGACCCGGTTCGCCGGGCGTCGTGCGGATCGCGAGCTTCTGCTTCGCGAGCGGCGGTACAACATCGACGGCAGGGCGAACCGCGCTTACACGAATCGCCGCCTCGGTGTACGTCGCTTGATCCGCGTCGGTGAGTTCGGTTTTGTTCACCGCCGAAAACGAATCCATGGCACGCTTGACGGCCTCGACGGTATCGGCGCTCTCCGCACCTAACCGGGCACGATGAAATGCGAGGCTCGACCACACGCTCGCGCGCCGCAGCTCCAAGCGATTGCGCAGATACTCCGGAAGACCGTCCGACTTCACGGTCTCGACGACTTCGCCACGCCATTCGTCGAGACGCCGCCGATCCGCCGGCAACAGAGCTGGGTCGATGCACTCGTTGGCGGTAAGTGACAACGCGGCGCGGGCACGAGCCGCGTTGCCCTTCGAGAGCGCGAGCACGCGACGATGCGCTTCGCCGTCATAGCAAAGCCGGACGCGTCCGTCGCGCTCAATGCTCCTCATGCGTACGCCATACACGCTCGCCGTTTCGAGCTGCGCGTTGACCAGCGCTTCCTGTGATTTGCTCGCGTTTGACGCGCGTTGCGCGAGGCGATCAGCGAGCGTTCCCAAAATCTCGAATGGTTCCGCGTCGATCGCGCTGTTCGGTGCGGCTTTTAGGTATGCCGCCGTGTACGCAATGCCGAGCGATTCGCTCCCCGGTGTGTCCTTGACGAAACGCATCACCGAGAGCAGGCTGCTTGCCTCGTCGGCCACGAGCGCCGTGCGGCGCACTTGCGTGGTACGCACGAATCCGGCGCGTTCGCGGCGATGGTCATACACCTGCAAGTAGTCCGCGCGCTCGCCGCGAATTTCGAGCGTGTCGCCCTGTGTGAGTTGCGCGTGCTGCGGCGCGCTGTCACGCGGCGAGGCGCGAAGCGAGACTTGATCTTGCGACACGATGGCGAGTGTGGCGGCGACGGCGGCTGTGAGGAGCGTAGACATTATTCGCCCTCCTTGCTGGCGGCTTCGTCAGTGCCCGGCGTGGCGCGTGCGACCTGGGGGTCAACCTTCGCGGTGGTCGGAGTCTTTCCGAGTAGCGCCGCGCCGATGAAATCGCCGTTGGTCGGAGCGGGTGCGATGATGACTGAAACTTTGTCCGAGAGTTTGTCAGCGAGTGTCTTTTGGATCAACAGTGGATGACGCGTGATCACGGCACCCTCGCGCGCCATTTGCTCGGTCGACACCTTGCCGACGCGATCCAGTCGATACGCCTCGGCGTCGGCCAATTTCTGCCGCGAATCGGCCTCACCTGCTGCTTCGATGCGGCGGGCTTGCGCGGCACCTTCGGCCATTTTCACGCGCGATTGACGCTCGGCTTCGGCTTCCAGTTGACGCTGCTCGATTTGCTTTTGCTTGAATGGAAGCACGTGCTTCATCGCCTCTTCCTGTGCTCGCGCGGCAATCACTTGTTCGTTGGCAGCAGCCTCGGCGGCTTTTTCGCGCCGAACTTTCGCGGCGTCGGCTTCGAGCGCGGTTTCTTTCACCTGCTTTTCTTTGAGCTCCAAGGTGTAGCGCATTTTTTCGCTGGCCAACTCCTCGGCGAGCAGCTTCTCCATGCCAGCTTTGTATTCGGCTGGCAACTCGATACGCCCCACTTGTACGCCACGCAGTGCGATTCCGTCAGCGGCCAGTTTTGGCTTCAACTCGGCCTCAATCGACTGCACGATCTCAGCGCGCTTTGACGAGAAAATTTCGCGCACCGTGTAACGCGTAAACACTTTGTAGATGACGCCTTCCACGGCGGGTCGAACCACCTCGCCACCCAAGTCCTCTGGCAGATTGACCGCCATCGACGCGATCTTGTTCGGATCGAGCGCGTAACGCACCGCCACATCGACGCCGAGCGACAATCCTTCGACCGATTGAAAGTGTGCTAGCGACCCTTCGCCTCTGCTCGCGGCGGGGCGGAATGATTGGTCGCGCAGCGGATAGCGACGCAGCTGATGCAAGCCGGGGATAACCCACACCGTGCCGTCGCGTGACTCGCTAACTGTCCCTGTCAGTTGGTTGATGCGTACGCCGACTTCACCGCGCTCGATGTTTTGCACTGGTGGGTGGGAGTACAGGCCGTAGCAAGCTGCGCCGATGACACCGAGCGCAATGAGTTTCTTGGTGTTGCGGCGGAAGAACCCACTGCCGACAGTTGCGGCGGCGCGTGGCGCTGCGGCGAGCGGGCCGCGCAGTTTCGACGCGACGTTGGCGATGGATTGGCCGATGGCCGAGACGATGTGTTTGATGCGATTTGACATGGTGTGCTCCTGAAATTTTGCGGTGACGAAATGGTGTCGAACGTCTCTTGGTGCTTCATGTGTGCTTGCGTTCGATGGCGGAGATTGTTTGACGCACCCCGTGGAGCACACAATGCCGTTGGCGGGCGACTTTGCTTTTGCGCGCTACTGTTTCGCCGCGCGGCGTGTAGCGCTCTTCACGTGGCGCATGAGAACGGAAGAAAAACTCACACCGGAGCACGCAAAGGCCCGCGATAATTGCGGCGAATAGAACCCGCCCCATGCCGGAGCTGCCCATGCCCATGATCGCCGTCATCGAAGATGACGTTCCCACTAGCAACCAACTGAAGTCGTGGATCGAATCAGCCGCACCCGGCATTCGCGTCGACCAGTGGTTCACGCGCGATGACGCCGAAGCCGCGATTTCCCGCGAACGCTACGACGTGATCGTGCTCGACATTGAGTTGGGGCGCGAACGGCATGCGGGCGTGGCGCTCATCAATGCGATCAACAAACAACACGGCACGCCGGTGCTCGTTGTCTCGGCGATGCCCGCGACGATCTATCGCAGCATCATGAAGGCGCTCGACGCGTGGGATTACTTGCAGAAAACCACGTTCTCCGAAACCGATTTCATCGACACCTTTCTCGAAATTCTGCGCGAAGCGAAACGACAGCAATCACAACAACCCACGTCGTCGGCGCAGACGAGCGCAGCGGACGACGAACTGCAACTTGATCCGCTGTGGCAGGGCGCGCCGACGTGGCGCGGGCAGCGCATTAATCTTCCGCTCACCGCACAACGGATCCTCGCGACGCTGCACCAACGACGCGGAGAAATCGTCTCCTACGAAGACTTGTTTCAGGTGGTGAAGAGCGGCCGCAATCGCGACAACGTTCGCAAACACATCAGCACGATTCGCGACGCCTTCCGCGACATCGACGCCGCGTTTGATGGCATTGAGAATGTACCGATGCGTGGCTTTCGGTGGGTGAAAATACCCGCAAAGACGAGCGCACGTAACGCCCGATGAAACTTCAGTGGCCGGGCCTTGCGTCGTTTCGTCGGCGCATTCTCTTTCGCAGCGTTTTCCTGCTTCTCGGGCTCGCCGTGGTTGCGCTCGCGGTCATGTTGCTGCAGGTCGAAAAGCAACTTGGCTATCAAAATTACCAAACGAGCTTTGGCAAAACGCAGGCGCAAATCGTTGCGCGACTGAATCACCCCGCGGGTCAGCTCGCGCTTATCAACGCCAACCGCGCGGACGGTCCCGCGACACCGCTGCGCCCTTACGTGTTGCCATACGCGGCGCTAGATTTTGACGATGCCAACAAAGTGCAACAAGCGGTCGAGACTGCGGGATGTCTCGTGCAGTATCGCGACTACAGCGCTGTGTGTACCGCCATTGGCAACAACCCTTGGGCGGGTGGATTTATCTACCTTGCCGGCCGGTTCGCCAGCGGGCCACTCGTGTCGCGCGTTGGCGGCGAACGTAATTTGGAGCTTGTGCATCGCGTGCGTGTGGCGGTGACACTGCGCGGACAGACCGAGCGGTGGATCGCGCCGTTCGAGCGCACAGAGACGATGCCCGCTGCGCGCGTGTTGAGCGACAACGCAGCGGCCGTGCGCGGGCGACTGACGGGCTTTGTCGACACCGGTAGCAGCACGTTGGGCGCGGTGAAACCCGTCCGCGATTTTCGTGGGTGGTTGTGGCAATCGGGGCAATGCGTCGACGGCGCGCGGGTGTTGGCCAGTGGCGTTGATTCTGGATGCAAGCGCGGTTCGTTCTATTCGATCCGCCTACCGGTGACGCTCTTTCAAGAAGCGCTGTTTCAACGGGGCGAAATGGCGTGGCCGCCCGCCGACCTGGACAAAATTGAAGTGCGCATCGAGGTCCTTGGCCCCGACGACGCCGACCCAAGTGCTACAAAAATTTTCGACAGCAATGAAGGCAATGCGACTGCACCGTTTGCGCTGAACGATCTCAAGAGTTTGCTCTTGCCAGGCGAGACGCTGACTATTCGTAAGCTCGGTCAGTCCGCGCAACAGAGTGCACCGATGGCCACGATTAAAGGCGCGCTGGATGTCCCGGAACCCGCGGCGCCGTGGGTTGAACGTTTGTTGCGGCGCTTGCCATTGGGCGGATTGGATACGCCGTTGGCCGCGACTGAGCGCATCAACACTTCGAACGCAGCATTCGAGCTTTCGCTGACAGGAGACGTGCGCGGCCTCAACAAATCGCTCGCCGCGGTCGCAACACGGATGTCGTGGTTCGTTGGCGCGATGCTCGCTGCGATTGCGCTCGCGTGGGTCATCATCGAAGTGGGATTGATTCGCCGCATCACGGTGCTCAATGGTCGGGCGCGTGCGGTGTCGAAGCGCGTGCAAGGTAGCAAAGGTCTCGTTGATTTCGATCTCGCCGATCTGCGTGGCAAGGACGAACTCGGCTCGCTCGCGGGTGCGCTGCATGACCTGCTGCAACGCGTGAATGACGATGTGCAGCGCGAGCAAATTCGCGCCGAGCAAGAGAAAGACATGTGGCAAGCGGTCGGCCACGAAATCATGTCGCCGTTGCAGTCGCTTATGGTGCTGCACGGTGCGCCGGAAGACCCGAGCGCGCGCTACATCCAACGCATGCAGCAGGCGGTGCGCGTGCTCTATGGCAGCGCGTCGCCGAGCGAGGCATTTCAAAGTACGCAAGTGACGCTTGCGCCGATTTGCCTCAACGAATTTTTGAAGCATGTCGCTGACAACGCGCCCGCAATCGGTATCGATAACGTGCAGCTACACAACGCGGACGCGAGCGATGCCATTTACGCGGACGCGGACGAATATTCGCTCGAAGACGTGATAACCCACGTGCTGCAAAACGCGCAGCGCTTCCGTCCCGCGGGTTCGCCGATTACTGTGCGGTTGGACGCAACCGCCACGCACGCGAGCATCGCCATCACCAATGTCGGTCCAGCGATAGACGAATCGCTGATCGACAAAATTTTCGAGTACGGCGTGTCGGATAACGCAGTGGCGACCGCGGGTGGCAACCGCGGCCAAGGCCTCTATGTCGCCAAAACGTACATGGCGAAAATGGGCGGAACGATCACTGCCGCGAACACCGGCGACGGCGTGCGCTTCCTGCTCACATTGCCGCGCGCCGTGCGCGCCGGGACCTGACAGGCAGGCAAGTCCTATAACAAACGGGCATCAGCTTTACCGCCACAACGGCTTCCATGCGGCCTTGAGGGCCAGATTTGTGCAAATGTCGAGAGCACATAATAAGTGCCGGTAAGCATCACCAAACGGCCGATTGAGCGCAAAAGCTGTAAGCCGCAGTGTCGCCGCAGCGAATTGACGCGCCAGTAGCGTTTAAACGCTATACCGTCCCAACGTTGACGCGGGAAAAAGCTCCTCAGGTCGCATCAATCGTTTCGCCACGCCTTGCTCGTAGGCGAACTGGCAGAACGCGTCGAGCGTCGCCCTATTTCGTTCGATGCCGTACGGGAACGGGTCGGCGCCAAACCTCGCTTGCGACTCGTGCATCAGGTCACTGATCCACGGTAGCGGCGTGTGCGACGCTGTGATGTCGGCGACGCGTTCGATCGCCTTGGCTTTTGCGGTTTCGAAGGCTTGCATCAAATTCATCGCGATCCACGGGTTCGCATCAAGCACCGACTGCCGCAGCACAATGACGTGCATGATCGGAAATACGCCGGTCTTGTCGAAGTACGCCGCTTCCATCGCGCGCGAATTGGGCAGCAAGCGCACCAGCGGCGCGTCACCGCCGTCGAGCGGCGTCGTAAGTCCCTTCGGCGGGCGCGCCGTGAACACGGCGTCTAGCTCACCGTTGAGCAGCAAATCATTCAGTGAGGCGTCAGTGCGAGCTGTGAGTTTGAGGCCGTCGGGCAAACTGAGCGCAACCTTTTCCTTGCGCCCCGCTTCATTGACGCCTGCCTGCGTCCACGCGACGCTGGTCAGCGGGACGCCCGCTTCGTGCTGCAGGTAACCACGGGTGTAGACCGATGCCGTTTGTGCCCATTCTGGCACTCCGATGCGCGCACCTTTGAAGTTCGAAAGGTCTTGAAATCGTGCTTGATCGGCTCGGCGCACGTAGATCGACGACAGCCGAAACACGCGCGAGGGAAACACGGGCAACGCGATGAGCGAAGTGTCGCCGCTCGCGCGCAGCGAAATGTACTTGCCAAATGAAAGCTCACTCACGTCCCATTCGCGATGGTGCAAAAAGCGGTAGAACGTTTCTTCAATCGGAAGCGAAAACGTCGTAAGGTGAACACCGGGAACACTAACCTGCCCTTCCGTCAGGTCACGTGTGTGGTCGTAGGGGCCAATGCAGAGCGAAAGCGGGATCGGGTTCATAGACGTGCGCGGTTTGTCGCGGAAAATTATTCGAGAACGATGTGTGCAGCCTTGATGACTTTCGACCACTTGTTTGATTCGCTCAACATGAAAGATCGAAACGCTTCCGGCGAACCCGCGAGCGGCTCAAGCCCCTGTTTGTCGAGAACTTCGCGATAGTCGTTGCCGCTCATCGCCTGCGCGAGGGCCGCGTTCAGTTTGTTGATGATGGCCGGCGGTGTTCCCGCCGGTGCGAGCACGCCGTACCACGAGCTTGCCTCGACGCCGGGGTAGCCAGCCTCGGCGAGGGTCGGTACGTCGGGTGCAGTCGCGAGGCGCTTCGGACTGGTTACCGCGAGCGCGCGCAGCTTGCCTGCCTTCACCTGCGGCAACGTCGAAAACATGGCGCCGAAAATCACTTGTGTGTCGCCGGAAATCGTCGATAGTGCAGCCGGGCTGCTGCCTTTGTACGGCACGTAGAGAAGGTCAATGCCGGCCGCAAGCTTGAACAACTCGGGCACGAGGTGTAGCGGCGTTCCGGCACCGCCGGAAGCGTAGGCGAGTTTGCCGGGTTGTGCCTTGGCGAGCGCGACGAATTCGGCAACGTTCTTGGCGGGTACGTCGGGATGCACCGCGAGCACTTGATACGCGTTAGCAACTAGGCTGATAGGTGCGAGCTGTGTCAGCGGGTCGTAACCCAGTTTGCCCATGTGCGGCAACACCGTGAGCGGCCCGACAAAGCCTAGCAGCAGGGTGTAGCCGTCCGGCGCAGCCTTGGCGACGTATTCCGTGCCGACCGCGCCGTTCGCACCCGCGCGGTTGTCGACGATCACGCTCTGCCCCAGCGAGGCACCGAGTTTCGTCGCGATGAAACGGGCGAGCGCATCGTTGCCGCCACCGGGCGCGAATGGAACGACAAGATGCAGCGGTTTGTTCGGGTATGACTGCGCTTGCGCGCTCGCCGCTCCTGCCAAAAGCGATCCTGCAAACGAAACCAACAAGCCGAGCATGGACGCGACGGTAGAAAATTTTCGGAACATCGGACTAAACGCTTCGAGCGGGTGACATTGCGACACATGTTACGCCGCTGCCTGTTCGACAGAATGCCAAGTGTTCATGATTTGCCGCGCACGCAAATCGTCGGCAAAACGCTATCCAAGGGTGATGTCCGAAAACGGCGAGTTTGGATTTGAGTCGCCCGTTAAACTGCTGGCATGCAGTTCAACCACCTCACACCGAGCGCCTGCTACCAAGCCATGAAATCGCACGACGCGCGATTTGATGGGCGCTTCTTCGTGGGCGTCTCCTCGACGCGCATCTACTGTCGTCCGATTTGTCGCGTGCGATTGCCGATGCAAAAAAACTGCGGCTTTTATCCGAGCGCGGCGGCGGCAGAAGCGGCGGGATTTCGACCTTGCTTGAAGTGTCGACCGGAACTTGCACCGGGTTTCGCTGCGACCGAAGCGAGCGCGAAGCTCGCGCGGGCGGCGGCACGCATGATCGAGGATGGCGTTGCGAGTGACGTGGATCTTGCTCACGTGGCCGCGCGCGTCGGTGTGACGGATCGCCATTTGCGGCGCATTTTTGCCGAAGAATTCGGGGTCTCGCCTGTGCAATACGCGCAGACGCATCGCTTGCTGCTCGCGAAGCGCTTGTTGACCGATACGGCGTTACCCGTTTCCGAGGTTGCGTTCGCGGCGGGTTTTTCGAGTGTTCGGCGAATGAATGCGTTGTTCAACGAACGCTACGGCTTTTCGCCCTCACGACTACGTCAGGCTGAAGTTGGTGGCGACATTTCTCGCGGCGAATTGGATTCGCTTACGTTTGTGTTGCCGTATCGACCGCCGTACGATTGGTCTCGCGTGTTGGCCTTTTTCGAACAGCGCGCGGTGCCTGGTGTCGAGGCAGTGCTGGACGGTGCCTATCGCCGTGTGATTCGAGGCAATACAGAGCGCGCGGGCGGCTGGCTCGAAGTCAGTCACTTGCCGTCACGGCACGCGTTACGACTTCGCTTCGCGGCGTCGCTCGCGCCTGCGGCGCAAACCATGCTGTCCCGTACCAAG
>JAKPSO010000356.1 GCA_029571495.1 Pseudomonadota bacterium | reverse complement strand
GTCGCGCCCGATCAGCGCGCGCGCAGCAAACCAGACGAACGCGAGGCCCAGCAATCCCGTGGCGGCAGGCCACCAACGCGACGCGAAGTCAGACTCGCCGAAGGTGGAGAGCGCGGTGGCGGTCGCCCAATACTGCAATGGCGGCTTCTCGAAGTACTTCAAGCCGTTCAAACGCGGCGTCACGTAATCGCCGGAGAGCGCCATTTCACGTGCGATCTCGGCGTAACGCCCTTCGTCCGGTCGAACGAGCGTTCGAGTCACGGACGGCATGATCCACGCCGCCAGAAAAATAGCAGCCAGCAGCGCGAGGAGGGGACGAGAAAGCTTCACGGCGAACGATGCTAGCAGAGGGGTGCGGCCTCTGTTCCGGGTAGTTGTTTCGGCAGCGCTCAATGGCCTTGATTGGTTGTAATTAAGAGACCTACCATAGTATCGAAGCCGCGTTATGCGACGAAGCCTACCTCGTGGTCGCGATTTCCTGAGTGCACGTCGTCTCCCGGACTGCGGTTCGGCACACGCCCGATCGCGCGCGGAAAAAAGGCCGGGACGCGGCGGGACGAGACAGTCGCCGGAGGAATCCAATTCGGTCCGATGCCCGCGCTTCGTTTGATGCTGAACGAAAAATGACTTGTTTCGCGCTCTGATCGTTGTATGTGTTTGTTTGCGTGCCAAGGCGTGGTGTGTTGGACCAACACGGCGCTTTTTTTGCCGCGACTGTGGGCGAAACGTGGTTCCACCCAAAACCGTGGCGTCACGGGGTGTCGCTTTGGTCGCGCATTCGGCGCTAGCATCACGCGGGTGGGTTGAGTACGCTAAGGAGAAATGCAATGAACTTTCGCGGCAAGTTAATCGTCTTCACATTCTTGTTGCTGCTGTCTTCCCCAGCGGCGATGGCAGAAGCGTTGTCGGCGGAAGACAAGGTTGAAGCCACACCGCTGGCGCCTGGCCTCTACCTTCTCGAAGGCGGTGGCGGCAACGTCACCGCCTCGATTGGTGCTGACGGCGTCTTGTTGATCGACGACGACATGGCGAATATGAGCGACAAGCTTTTGAGTAAGCTGAAGGAGTTGGGAGGCGAGGCGCCGCGACTCATTGTTAACACGCATTTTCACTACGACCATTCCGGTGGCAATGCGGCGTTTGGCCCTCGCGCCACCATCATCGCGGCCTCAGCGGTACGAGATCGCCTCATGACCGAGCAAACGCTTTGGCGTCAGAAGCACCCGCCCGTGCCGCGGCCGGGATGGCCTCTCTTGACGTTCGACCGTGAGCTGCAACTTCACGTCAATGGGCACAGCGTGCGAGTCATTCATTTGCCGCATGCACACACCGATGGTGACACCGTGGTGAGCTTCGATGACGGTAAATTTGTCATTGCCGGCGACCTGTACTTTGCCGGTATGTTTCCTATTTTTCACCGTGAGCATGATGGCAGCCTACAGGGATTGCTTCAGGCAACCGAGTTTTTGCTAAAAGTCACCAAGCCCGACGGCAAGGTCGTTCCCGGCCACGGCCCAGTGACCGGGCGCGCGGAACTGCAAGCCTACGCGGCGATGTTGCGCGCCAGCATACGCACCGTACGTCAAGGCATTCGTCGGCACCTGACTCTTGAGCAGATACAGAAGGTCGGGCTGCCCGCCATCTGCGAACCGTTCAGTCACGGCTTCGCAACCACGGAGCAGTGGATTGCTGCGATCTATAAAGACATGCAAGCAGATCGACGCTCCTCGGATCCGAAACAGCGCCGCACATGACCACTTGAGTCCCCGCCTCAATCAGAGCCAACCTACGCCGCATCCTGAGCCGGGCGCAGAGAACTCTTGGGATCAGATCGATTGATCGATTGTGTTGACGTCTGTAGCGGCGAAGGAATGTGTTCCAGAGAGTTGCTGGCGGTGGGAAGGCGCATTTCGAGTGTGACGAGACTGGCGATACACCTTTTCACGTAAACCACGCTTATGCAACCGTTACAGCGCCAAACAGTGTAAAGTCGACATACGGAAAAAGCGGAGCGTCAGCCTCACCCCGCCGACGCGGAGGCGATAAAGCTGTGGTTTGGGTCTTGGTTATTTAACCAGCACTCGGCGTCGCTTTGGTAAGATAACCAAGAAAATGGCAATCAAATTTCCACTTCCGTGCTTCGCGCAGCTTCCGACGGACGCTTCCGTCCGCGACAAGATTCTTGCCGCCGCGTCTGACGTGTTGCTGCGCGACGGCTTCAGCGCGTTGACGCAACAAGCCGTCGCTGCGCGCGCTGGCGTGCGGCAAAGCCATGTCACGTATTACTTCCGTACGCGAAACGATTTGCTGCGGGCCACGGCACAGTTCGGCATCGAGGCCATGCTCGCACCGGTCACGGAAGCGGCGGCCCAAGGCGCCGTGACGCGCGACGAATTTCGCGCGCTTCTCATGCCCGACCAGCGCGACCGGCAGTGGTTTCGCTTGATGACGAGCCTTCTGATCGCAAGCGACGAAGACCCGTCAATTCGGCCTTGGTTGCAATCGTTCCATCAACACGTCGAAGAGCGACTGGCCTC
>JAKPSO010000328.1 GCA_029571495.1 Pseudomonadota bacterium | reverse complement strand
GTGGCAACTACGTTCCCACCCGAATTGACGGCGGTACTACGCCAACTCACGCGGCATACCCTTGCTTCGTTTGGCGTCAACGGTGCGTGGGATTGGCTACGAGCGATTCAATATGTTCAAAGGATTGACCGACATTTGGCTGGGAACCGGTCTGAACTTCAAGTGCAATCGTGGTGCGACGAAGAACACCGTGTGCCTCACAGGCTAGGTGTCGTCATTTCTTCGCACTTTTTCTTTGCAAACAAGTTGTGCTGGCGCGGTATTCGTCAACACGGATCGGATGCGCCGCGCGCGTCGACGTCAACACAGGAGGGGGAAATTTTTTCCGTCATCACCGAAGCAGCCACCGTGTGCATTCTCGACTAATTTTGAATGAAAGGACTCAATGACCACAAGCGAGAACTCCGTCGCCTTGCGCCTGATGACCACCGCGGACTTGCCGATGCTCCACGAGTGGCTCAATCGACCTCACGTCGTTGAGTGGTGGGGCGGTGACGACGCGCGGCCACCCCTCGCGGACGTGGTGGAACACTACACGCCGCGAATTCAAGCGGAAGAGGCCGTTACGCCATACATCGCGATGCATGGCGGCGAGCCGATCGGATATGCCCAGTGCTACGTTGTACTTGGAAGCGGCGACGGCTGGTGGGAAGACGAAACCGATCCCGGAGTTCGCGGCATTGACCAGTTTCTCGGCAACCCGAGGCAACTGAACAAGGGACTAGGCACAAAACTCGTTCGCGCGCTCGCCGAACGGCTGTTCTCCGATCCCACTGTCACGAAAATAAAAACCGATCCGGCGCCTGACAACCATCGCGCCATTCGCTGCTACGAGAAGGCGGGGTTTGTGCAGCAGAAACTCATCGAGACACCCGACGGCCAGGCCGTGTATATGGTCCTCACGCGGCAAAGGTTTGAGGGTGGCAAGTAGCCGCACAAACATAGTCTGGATTAGGCGCGCGCCGAACTGCAAAGCATATCGAACGCGTATCGCGCTCATGCCGTAATCCGGGAAAGACGTGCCGAATTTCTCGCGCTCTAATGTGGGCGGGTGCCGCACTGGACGGTTGCGGCCACGCCAACGCACTAAAGAAATTCGCTTCAAGCGCGCAAACCGGCTTGTCGTTCAGGTATTGTGAAGGTGTCAAATGCACGCAGGCACCTGATCGAGCACCCTGATAGATTTGAGCCGTACGCTGCCGGGTAAGATGCTTAGAGCACGACCCGCGTTTTCTCTACAAGAATCGAATGGCCACTTTAACACGCGACACCCAGATTATTCCGCAGCTTCCGCGGCATACATTACGTTTGGTGTCGCAAACCACGTACACGGTATGCCCATCTCAGACAAGCACTCCGAAATCTCTCGTCTCATAGCTGCGTTTGAGACGGAAGCACAGAAGTTCCATCCAACAGTTTTTACTCTTGAGTACCTTACGCCACCCAGCTACGCGTTCTCCCGGCCCATCGAGCCAAAGAAGCACCATGGGATTATGCTCTGGCAGTTCTACGGGACTTTGGACGGCGAACAGGATGCCGCCCGACTCGCTCAAGCGGCCGCGTCTGGGCAAGTGATCCTAGGGCTGCCGGGCGCAGAGCTGACCTGCATGGGAATCGTTGAGGGAGAGGGGTACGAGCTCTTCGTACGCATGGCTGTCCGGGCTGGCTCGCTTTTCGACGAACGCGAGGCAGCAGAAATAAAGCTGCAACTCAGCCGGGAACTTACTGACGCCGCACGGGCCAGGGAGCCGGGGCGCAAAGTGGTAACTACCACTAATAGCAATCCCCTGGCGATCTGGTTGAACTATCTTCTCTATCACCTCTCTCAGACGAATCCAGGCAGAGAGAGGTCGAAGCGCATCGAGCCGGACCCATTCTCTTTGTCGTTGCTTGCCCTCGAGCGATTGAAGTCAACATCCGCCTTGTCAAAGATGGAACCGGCCATCAAAACATTATCCGATCAACGATTTCAAATTGCGTTGTCGTTCTCCGGCGATCATCGGCCGCTCGTCGCCAGCGTCGCTCGGAGTCTGCAGGACCGCCTCGGCAAGGCAGCGGTGTTCTACGATCAAGATCACAAGGCTCAACTTGCTCGCCCAAACATGGACCTGCTGTTGCAAGGTGTCTATCGGAATCAAACTGACTTGCTCGTAGTTTTCCTCTCCGCACAATACGCAGCCCGCGACTGGTGTGGACTCGAGTGGCGAACAATCCGTGATCTCATCAAGTCGCGCCAGTCTGATCGTGTGATGCTGGTTCGGCTCGACGATTCGCCAATCGCGGGTCTCCTTAGTATTGACGGCTATCTGGATGCCAAGAATATGAATCCACATGAACTTGCCGATCAAATTTTGCAGCGCGCCCCAAAGTGACCGTAAGCGTGGCGACGCCGAACCCTAGGCTAACGCCGACCGCCAACGGCGTGTCACGCAGGCCGTCCGCCGCAGGACTTGCGGTCAATTTTGCGCCAAGCGCGCAGCGTGCTACGCCGTTGGCACCACCTTTGCTCAATCGTTAGGCCGCAATGCAACCGGTATCGAAAGCACAACTGGAGCGTGATCGACTTCCGCAACTCCCCAAGCTCGCGGTTGCCGCGCTTGTCGCGATCGGTGAGGGCATTTCGAAGACCGAGTATTGCTTTTCCAACCTTTCGCGAGGAGACGTACGGCGTGCAGCGCTGCACAAACTGTACAACGCTACCTTTCCCGCTCACATTGGACTGGTCACGCTTTCTGGTCAGATGCTCGACGCGAACTGGTGGGTCCGACATAGTCGAGGTCTGTATCACCCGTCGGGGTTGTCTTTTGTCTTGGAGGAGTACGAAAAGAGTCTAAAGTTCGCGCTCTTGGTTTCGACGTTTTCGGCCACAGAGAGTACGTTTCGCCAAATCGAAGACGCGCTCGCAACAAAGACGCCTGAAAGGCACACGCCGTTCAAGTCCATCTACGACAACATGTTCTTGCGGCTTGGATTTGGCGGTGACACCATCTCGGTACTTAACATGTATCGTTTGCTTCGGAATTCGATCCATAGCAATACCGTGCACAACGCGAAAGGCCAGACTATCAATTGGCGGAACTCAACGTTCAAATTTGAGAGTGGTGCCGTAATCGAGTTTCTCACTTGGGAAGTACTGTTTGATCTCCTCTTTGACGTTTGCGATGTAACCAAGAACGTCGTCTTGCATCCGGATGTGCAGGCCCTCCCCGCAACCATCGACGCCTACTTCTCGTGATATTGCGGCCAAACCGTTCGCGTAATCGGGGCCGCGACGGCGTACATCCGTTGCCGCGCGGCGTTGTCGCTTACGGTATGCCAAGCGGCTAACGATGCACACGGCGTCGTCCAGATTTGTCCCAACGGTACGCGGTCTGATCGCTTGGCGTCAACAGGAGACACATGCACCACAACGTTGAAGCCTTGACCAGATTCTTCGCCGCGATCAATCGCAACGATATGCAAGCGATCGTGGAGGACTTCGACCCGGCGATCGTGCGGGTTGAGCCGGAAGGGTTTCCGACGGCTGGAACATATCGTGGAATCACTGAAGTTCAAGAGCACGTGCGCAAAGGGCGTGGAACTTGGGCCGAAGGAACCTGCGAGCCCGAGCAGTTTTTGGTCAACGGCGACACGGTTGTCGTCTACCTCCACGCTAGGGTTCGTCTGCATGGGAGGACTGATTGGACGGGCGGTAGGTTTGCCGATGGCTTTGTGTTCCGCGAAGGCAAGATTACGGAGTACCGTAGCTTTGGCGAGCGAGTTGATGCGTTGAAATGGGCGGGTATCGAGGATGTGAGTTCGCGTTGAACCGCGTGCGGCCAGTGGACTCTGTGCAGTTGCGGCGGCCTGCCTTCACGCTGAGGGGGCATGTCCCCTTAGACGGCTGCGTTTCGTCGCGGCAGCTTGTAAGGGGAATTTCTCTGCGCGCCCGCGCAGAGAAATCGGGCACGCTGTATCGTTCGGCGTTAAGACACATTTCGTCGCCACTTTGAAAGAGACGCTATGCCACTTCTGGGCACCGCCGCCATGCTCCTGTCGTTTGATATCGAAGCCGACGCTATCGCGGAGCATGATCGTTGGCACACGCATGAACATTTGCCCGAGCGTTTGTCGATTTCTGGGTTCAAGCGCGGTACGCGTTGGATTGCGGACGGCGATGGGCGGCGCACATGGTGCTCTATGAGGTTGAAAGTTTGGCGACCTTGGCGTCGGATGCGTACCTAGCTCGGCTCAACAATCCGTCGCCGTGGACGCAGAAAATGATGCCGCATTACCGTGGCATGAATCGCGGGCTGTGCACGGTGGTGGGGAGTTTTGGTTTTGGGCAGGGCGGCTATGCGGCGCTCATTCGCTTCACGCCGGATGTGGCGCGTGAAGACTCGCTTAAACGGCGGTTGTTGGAAGAAAAGCTCCCGCTTGTCCCTTCGACACCGGGGTTGGGTAGCGCGCATTTCTTACAGCGCGCGCAAGCGGCCGCGATGACCAACGAACAGCGCATTCGCGGTGCGGATCGTGGCGTCGATTCGGCGTTGATTGTGATGGGTTACGACGCGGACGCGGTGCGCGAGTTTGCGGCCCAGCTTCTCGCGGACGACGGCTTGCTTGCGCATGGGGCGCGTGAAGTTACTTGTGCGAGGTATCGCGTTGTTTATTCGCTCACTGCGTCGGAAATTTAACGTGAATATCGGTCGTGCTGCCACGGGTG
>JAKPSO010000314.1 GCA_029571495.1 Pseudomonadota bacterium | reverse complement strand
TGGACGGCTACTCCGATGAATACGTCGCTCACGTCCAAGACTTGATTAACCGCCGTCCTCGCAAAATACTCAACGGCTTAACCCCCTACGAAATACACTTCTCACACCCGCGCTCGCCGACTGTTCGTACTTAAATCCAGCTTCTTCAAACAGTCGACATATCGAAAAAAGCGCATCTAGGGACCAGCCAGTGGTCGTTAGCGCTCTAAAGTTGTAATGCCACAAGTTGTCACGCAGGAAACGTGGTCTGAGACGAAAACCCGCGCCCCGGCATGTACAGAAATTGCGGTGCCGTCCAGCTTCTCTCGGATCGCAGACACGACGTCGGTCAACGGTCCGCTACCGGTAATAAGCCTCAACCACACCCTTAAGCTTGATCGTCAGCGGCATTCCACGTCGATCTCGGGCTTTGCCTGCCGGGACTTTTACCCAGCCTTCGCTGATGCAGTATTCCTCGACGTCGGTGCGTTCGTTGCCGTTGAGGCGAATGCCGATGTCGTGTTCGAACACATCGGCGTGGTGGTGCTTACTGCGCGGATCGGCGCTGAGATGATCGGGGAGCGCTGGCTTCGCGGCGGTCGTTGCGGCTTGCGGGGGCGTGGTCGTGTCTGTCATGGCGCGAGAGTGTTATTTCCAGTTAATTTTGCTGACCGATTGCATCACGCCCGCCCCAAAGCTGGCACCCATGCGACGCGCGAATTTGTCGAACGCGTTTTCTTCGATCGTGTAGTCAACGATGTCTTCCGCTTTCACGATGTCGCGCGCGACGCCTTCGACGGTGCCGAGGCCATCAACGAGACCATTTTCAATCGCTTTGTTGCCGCTCCAGATCAGGCCCGTGAATAAGCCCGGCGTCGCGGTTTTCAAGCGATCACCGCGACCGTCTTTGACCGCTTTGATGAATTGTTGATGCACTTCGCCTAGCATCGCTTCAAGGTGCGCTTTGTGCTCTGGCTTCATGGGCGCGAGCGGATCCATGAACGCCTTGTTTTCACCTGCGGTCACAGTGCGGTTTTCGATTCCCAATTTTTCCATCGCCTTGTCAGCGCCGAAGCCGTGATAAATCACGCCAATCGAGCCAACGAGACTCGCGCCATCGACATAAATTTTGTCGGCCGCCGCGGCGACGAAATAGCCACCAGACGCGCACAACTCGTCGACCACGACGTACAGCGGTTTGTCTTGATAGTCCTTACGAAGTCGCTTGATCTCGTTGTAGATGCGTGCGGATTGCACGGGCGAACCGCCGGGACTGTTGATATTCAAAATCACGGCCACGCTGTCGGCATCTTTGAACGCGGCGTTCAACGCGGCGTTGATATTCTCGGCGCTTGCTTTGCCACGATCGTCTATCTCACCGTCCAACGTGACGAGCGCGGTGTGCCTCCCAGTGTTTTCGCTGCCGCCGGTGCCGTGACCGATCCAGCCCATGATCGCGGCGAATACCAAAAACGCCAAACCGATCCACAGCAAGCGGAAGAAGATCGTCCAGCGTCGCTTCGCGCGCTGCTCCTTCAAGTTCATTTGAGCGAGTTTGGTAACGAGCTCGCGCTCCCAGCCGGTCTGCGAGGGGATTTGATCCATGGGACTAAGTCTTCTTAAATTAGGGTCGTCCGCTACGCGTGTGCTTCGAGGTAACTTCTCAACGCGGACACAGAATCGACAAGTGTAAGCGGCTGATGCGCTTGCAGCAGCGTGATTTCATGCGCGCCGTAAGTGACGCCAATCGAGGCGGAGCCCGCGTTCTCCGCGAGCTGCAAGTCATGCGTCGTGTCGCCGATCATCACGGCGTCTTTCGCAGTCAATCCTGTTTCGTCAAACAGCGCGTGGAGCATTCCGGGATGCGGCTTGGCAAAGCCCTCGTCGGCACAGCGTGACGCAACGAACAATTCGCGCAAACCCAGCGTATCGAACGCGCGGTCAAGTCCGCGGCGCGATTTGCCGGTGGCAACGGCAAGCCAATGCCCGCGCGCTTTGAGTGACCCAAGCATTTCAGGCACGCCGTCGAACAACACGATTTCGTTCTCTGCAGCCATGAAATGATGTCGAAAACGCTGCGTCAGCGGCACAACGTCGTCCTCGCGTAGCGTCGGAATCGCGTGCTCAAGCGCCGGTCGCAGGCCCATGCCGATGATGAACGAGGCCTGCGCATCGGTCGGAACGGGGTAACCCAGGTCCTCGGCCGAGCGTTGCAACGCGCGTTTAATGACCGCCGTGGAATCGGCAAGCGTGCCGTCCCAATCGAAAATGACGAGTTGAAATCGTTTCGGCGCGGCACTCATACAGCCGCCCCGTACCAAAAAGCAGCGAGCTCACGCGGCAGAGGCGCTTCGACGGTGATCGTTTCGCCGGTCACGGGATGCTCGAAAGTGAATGACTTCGCGTGCAAAAACATGCGCTTGAACCCGGCCGCCCGCAGCGTCTTGTTCCAAGCAGCGTCGCCGTACTTGTCGTCGCCCGCGATCGGGAAGCCGCAATGCTGCAAGTGCACGCGGATTTGGTGTGTGCGACCGGTTTTGAGTTCAGCCTCAAGCAAACTCATGTCGCGGCGGCGTTCTACGAGGTTGAAAATCGTGTGCGCGAACTGGCCTTCTTTGTCGTTCACTTCGACGCGACGCTCGCCGTCGGCGCGCGTGTACTTCGCGAGCGGCAGCTTTACGTGTTGCCGATCATTCACCCATTCGCCCTTAACTGCGGCGAAATAGCGCTTATCTCCCGACTTGTCGCGCAAAGTCT
>JAKPSO010000313.1 GCA_029571495.1 Pseudomonadota bacterium | reverse complement strand
GCGTCGCGCTTGGGATCACGACGGGAACGTTTTTGTGGGTCGCGGTGGCAGTGTTCGGCGTGCAACAGATATTTGCGGCAGTGCCGGCACTGCAACTTGCGCTCAAGGCCATCGGTGGCGCCTATTTGCTCTATCTTGCGTTTGGCATGTTTCGCTCGCTCTGGCTAAGCCGTGGCGCGACCACGGCGGCGCTCGAAGAAGACGCTAGCGACGCGCAAACCACTGGTATCGACGAGGGGCGGTTCACGCATTACCGACGTGGCTTGCTCACGAATCTCACGAACCCCAAGTCGCTCGCGTTTTGGACCAGCGTGGCCGTGGTGAGTATCGATCCCAACGCGACGCTAGCTACGCGCATCGCGGCTGTGATGATGGTTGGCTTGATGGGGTTTGTGTGGCACGTCGTGCTCGCCTACGTCTTCTCCACCGCGCCGGCGCAACGTGCCTACATGCGCGCCAAGCCCGTGCTCCTGATCGTGACCGGCTGTGTGATGACGTTATTCGGCGGGCGCTTGTTGCTCGGTTTGCGTGGCTGATTCGTCGCGAAATATTGCACACGGTTTATCGGCACCGCCGATTGCGGTGGCGCTGGTGCTCTCGCTCGGCGCTGCGGTGTCGCTGGGCATCACGCGGTTTGCCTATGGTTTGTTGTTGCCTCCGATGCGTGCGGATTTGAGTTGGTCGTACACGCTCGCGGGCAGCATGAACACGGCCAACGCCTTGGGCTACTTCATTGGCGCATTGCTGGCGCCCGCCCTGTTGCGGCGCTTCGGTGCGGGCGCGGTGTTAGTCGTTGGCGCGCTCTTCGCGAGCGTGTTCATGGCGATGAGCGGTTTCTTCACGGACAGCGTATGGCTGCTCTCGCAACGTGCCTTCGCGGGCGTCGCCAGCGCCTTGGTGTTTGTCGCGGGTGGTGTGCTCGCGGCAAGGCTAGGCGCGACCGACCCGCAGCGAAGCGGACTCTTGCTTGGTATTTATTACGGCGGCACCGGTATCGGCATCGTGATTTCTGCGCTGCTCGTGCCGGCGTTACTCGCGTACGCGGGCAATGCACGCTGGCTCGGGTACGCGGGCTGGGCGTGGGCATGGTGGTCCTTGGCGCTCGCCTGTGTGCTGGCGAGCGTGCTTCTCGCATGGCCCGCGCGCGTGATGCGACCCTTGATGACGGCGGTCGGAAGCGGAGCGGCGCAGGAACGCGGCTTTCGGGTGTCGGCGTTTGCGTTTTCGCTCGCGGGCTACGCGATGTTTGGCGTGGGCTACATCGGGTACATGACGTTCGTAATCGCGCTCCTTCGCGAGCAGGGCGCGTCGGACGCTCGCGTGACATGGTTCTACGCGTTGCTTGGCGTGGCCGTGATGGCGTCGTCGCGCGTGTGGGCGGGGCTCTTAGATCGCCACAAATCGGGCCGCGCGCTGGCGACGCTCAATGCGTTGTTAGCGCTCGCAGTGTTGCTTCCTGCGCTCACCAACGCGTTTGCCGTCGTGCTCGTCTCAGGCGTTTTGTTTGGCGGTGTATTTCTCTCGGTCGTTGCGTCAACCACCGCGCTGGTGCGGCACAACTTGCCATCGCATCAATGGGCGGGCGGCATCAGCGCGTTCACGACGGTGTTTGCCGCAGGGCAAATCGTCGGCCCGGTGATCGTGGGCTTAATTGCTGATGGTTCTGCGATGAGCAATGCCGACTCCTTGGCGCGCGGCTTGCTGTTCTCCGCCGTCGCGTTGGCAATTGGCGCGTTGCTCGCGACGCGGCAGCGGGCGTTGGCTTGAATGAACGCGCGCCGAGAATCGCCTATTCTTTGCCACAGATTTACGCAGATGAACACGGATTGCCGAAAAAGAAAATCCGTGAAATCGGTGAAATCCGTGGCAAAAATCAACGCTTGATCGCGCGCTCCCGCTGGACTTAACCCAGCAAGAACGGTAACGCCGCTTCGAGCAGCGCGTCCGGGGCCTCTTCGGGGATGTAGTGACCGCACGGCACCGATCCGCCGCGTACGTCGACCGCCATACGCGCCCAATCGTCGAGCGGTTTGAAGCACTTTTCGATGACGCCGTTGACACCCCATAGCACTTGCAAGGGTTGCACCACTTTGCGGCCCGCATCGCGGTCGGCGCGGTCGTGTTCAAGATCAATCGTCGCAGCGGCGCGATAGTCTTCGCAGATCGCGTGTGCAATGCCCGGAAGATGAATGCAGCGCCGGTATTCGGCGAGCGCCTCGGGCGCAAACGCAGCGAGTCCAGCGTGGCGATTACCCATCATTTTTTCGATGAAAAACTCTGGGTTCGCTTCGATCATCGTCTCCGGCAGCGGCTCGCGTTGAATCAAGAAAAACCAATGGAAGTACGCTCGTGCGAACTCCATGTTGGTCTGCTCGTACATCGCGAGCGTCGGCGAAATGTCTAGGAGCGTCGCGCGTTCGACCACGCTCGGGTGATCGACCAACATGCGATGCGTTACGCGCGCGCCACGATCGTGCGCGATCACTTTGAAGCGCGAAAATCCGAGCGATTGCATCACGCTCACCATGTCTTGCGCCATGACGCGCTTGCTGTACGGCGCGTGATTCACGCTAGCGTCGGACGCAGGTTTATCGCTGTCGCCGTAGCCACGCAGGTCGACGGCGACCAGCGTGAAGTGTTCGGCGAGCGCGGGCGCGACGCGATGCCAAATCAAATGCGTTTGCGGATGCCCATGCAAGAGAAGTAGCGGAGGTTTGCTGCGCTCGTTCGAGATGCGCGCGTTGAGTGTGATGCCATTAGCGGCGATACGGTGGAGGCTGGTGTTAGCAAACATGCTTTGAAGTGTAGCGACCGCGTGACGCAATTTCCGACGAGCGT
>JAKPSO010000306.1 GCA_029571495.1 Pseudomonadota bacterium | reverse complement strand
TTTGCGCGAGCAGCGCCGCCTCACAGGCACCAAAGAGGGCTGTAACGAGGGCGATTGCGGTGCGTGCACCGTCGTTCTCGGCGAGTTGACGCAAGATGGTGCGGGGCGTGACCGCGTTTCGCTCGCTCCGATCAATGCCTGCATACGGCTACTGGCCACGCTCGACGGCAAAGCGGTGTTTACCGTCGAATCGCTTAAGGCGTTGAGCGGCGCGTTGCACCCAACGCAGCAAGCGATGATCGATTGCCACGGTTCGCAGTGCGGCTTCTGTACGCCGGGGTTTGTGATGTCGCTTTTCGCGCTTTTCAAAACCAATTCCAGCCCAACGCGCGACGAAACGTGCGAGGCCATCTCCGGCAATCTGTGTCGCTGCACGGGCTATCGCCCGATTCTTGACGCCGCGCAGGTGATGTATCAGCGCGCCGCTGAAATTCCTGCGCCGGGCGCCGGCGACGATATGGCGAAGTGGATGTTTACACCAGAGACGGAAGACGCGGCGCCACTTCCCGGCGAGGCCGAACTTGCGGCGCGGCTTAAAGCGCTAGTGCACAGCGACGCACTGCGCATAGACTCGCCCGCAGGCACGTTTATCGCGCCGCGCTCGGTCGATGAGTTTTCAGCATTGCTGGCGGTGAATGCCAACGCGTGGATTTTGGGCGGCGGCACGGATATCGGATTGTGGATCACCAAAGCGCTGCAAACGAGTAAGACGCTTCTCTACACGGGCGAAATCGCTGCGCTCAAACAGATTGTGCAGACCGACGCTGGTTTGCGCATCGGCGCGGCGGTGACGTTAGAGGCTGCGTTTCGCGCGATGAATCGTCTCTACCCAGAACTCGCGCACGTCTGGACTCGATTCGCGTCGAAGCCGATTCGCGCCAGCGGCACGTTGGGCGGCAATGTGGCCAACGGTTCGCCGATTGGCGACTCGATGCCGGCGCTCATCGCGATTGGCGCGCAGGTGGTGTTGCGTCGCGGCGAGGCGCAGCGCACGATTGCGCTCGAAGCACTCTACCTCGACTACAAGAAGCAGGCGCGGGAGCCCGGCGAGTGGGTCGAAGCGATCATCGTTCCACGGCGCACGTCCGGTGCGATGCAAATTGCCGGATACAAAAATTCAAAGCGCAACGAACAGGATATTTCCGCGGTGTTTTGCGCGATTGCGTTGGGGGTTGAGCGCGGCGTGGTCGCGCAATGCCGCATCGCATATGGAGGCATGGCGGGCATTCCGAAGCGCGCAATGAGCGCCGAAAATGCACTGATCGGAAAGGCCTGGAGCGAAGCATCCGTGCGCGCGGCGATGGTCGCGCTTGGCGACGATCTCTCACCGATGAGCGACATGCGTGCAAGCGCGGAATACCGCATGCAAGTGGCGCAGAATCACCTGTTGCGCTTTTGGCACGAATCGCAGGGCGGAGCGGCAGTCTCGCCGGTGAGGGTGTTTTGATGAGCAGCATGACGCAACGCTCCATCGATATGTCGCGCCACACCGTCACGGCGTCGACGCGACATGAATCCGCGCATTTGCACGTCACAGGTGAGGCGTCGTACACCGACGACATTGCGCTGCCACGTGATGCGCTGTCGGCCGCGATTGGCTATGCGCCTGCTGCGCATGCAGCCTTAAAGTCGGTCGACCTCTCTTTAGTGCGCGCTGCGCCGGGCGTCGTTGCGGTCTTTACGGCGCGCGATGTTCCCGGCGTCAACAATTACGGCGGCATCAAGCTTGACGATCCGATTCTCGCGACCGACCTGATTGAATATCACGGGCAACCCGTGTTTGTGGTCGTCGCTGAAACGCATGGGCTCGCGCGCAAGGCCGTGCGCTTGGCGAAGTACGAACTCGAACTGCGCACGCCGATCTTGTCCGTCGACGAAGCGCTCGCCGCCAAGAGCTACGTGCTTGATCCCGTCGTCACTGGTCGCGGCGATTTTGAGACCGTCGAGACCGCGCTCGCGCGCGCCGCGCATCGCATCAGCGGCAAAGCCGCGCACGGCGGACAAGATCACTTTTATCTCGAAGGACATATCGCGTTTGCAACGCCGCGAGAAGACGGGCAGATCGACATTCACTGCTCGACGCAGCATCCGACCGAAGTGCAGCACATCGTCGCCCGCGCGATGGCAAAGCCCGATGCCCTGATTCGCATCGAATGTCGGCGCATGGGCGGTGGTTTCGGCGGCAAGGAATCGCAGCCCGCGTTGTTTGCGTCGCTCTGCGCGATAGCAGCGTCACGATTGGGACGTACTGTGAAGCTGCGGCTCGATCGCGATGACGACATGATCATCACGGGCAAGCGGCATCCGTTTCAGTTTGAGTACGACGTTGGCTTTGATGACAACGGGCGCATCGTGGGTGCTGATTTCATGCTTGCGTCGGATTGCGGTTATTCGGCGGATCTCTCGGGACCGGTGAATGCGCGCGCGATTTGCCATGTCGACAACGCGTACTTCTTGGAGCATGTGCGCATTCGCAATTTCATGTGCAAAACGCACAAGGTGTCGAACACCGCGTTTCGTGGGTTTGGCGGGCCGCAGGGTATGTTCCTGATCGAAAAGATCATGGACGAGATCGCGCACGCTTTGGGCAAAGATCCGCTCGACGTGCGCACGCAAAATTTTTATGGCCTGACCGAGCGAAACGTCACGCATTACGGACAGCCCGTTGACGACAATATTTTGTTTGACATCGTGCCGGAGCTTGAGGCGCGCGCTGACTATCGCGCGCGCCGCGCGGCGCTGCGCACGCAGAACGCGACGAGTCCGATCATCAAGCGCGGCATTGCACTCACGCCGGTGAAGTTCGGCATTTCGTTCAACGCGACGCATCTCAATCAAGCCGGTGCGTTGATCAATGTCTACTCCGACGGTTCGGTGATCGTTAACCACGGCGGCACCGAGATGGGCCAAGGTTTGTTCACCAAAGTCGCGCAAGTCGTTGCCGAGGAATTGGGCATCGACGTCAAGCGCATTCGCATGTCCGCGACTGACACCGCGAAGGTTCCAAACACGAGCGC
>JAKPSO010000304.1 GCA_029571495.1 Pseudomonadota bacterium | reverse complement strand
ACGAGTATCGCCGCGCCTATCGCCGCACGGTGGATTGCGAACGCGTTTGCTCGCGGCTGTGATCGAGATGCGGTATTGGTGCTTGCGCAGCATTCCGAACCGCGGATTCACCCGCACTTGGGAGTGACCGCAGATTCAGAGGGAAAGTTCTTTGTCGACATGTCAGACATGAGTGCTTGCGAGTGTTATGGCGTGCCATACTCGTGGGACCCGCCAGACTCGAACTAAGCGCTCTGATAGCTAAGTCAAAGCGAGTGACAATGCTGCGCGCGACGCGTATCTCCTAGACGCACATTCACATTCGCAACAAACACATTCGGAAATTCTGATAATGGCGAAGTCTGGCACTCAACCCGCCCGCGTGACCCTACGCCAGCTGTGTAACCTTGCGTTGCCAGCGCCGGTGTTGTTGCCTTCGTTGTTGCCGGCGGTTCGGGCTTTGGTGCCTGCGGATCATGCGGCGTTTTTTTATTGCGACGCGACGGGGAACATGGTGAACATGTATGCCGAGCGGATGTTGCCGCCGGAGGCGATGACGCGTTATTACGAGCGGCATTACCGGCACGATTCGCACGCGTTTTCTCGGGCGTTTTTGCGGCTTGCGGCCGCCGGTGATCCGGTTTCGTTTCGGACGATTTCGGCGGAGGAGAAGCGCAGCGATTACTACCGCGAAGTGCTCTCGGCTCTCGGCGCTGGGCGTTGCGCATGTGATGTACGGCGTCGTGCGGGCGGTGGGCAATGGTCGCGAGCCGATCGGCCAGCTGAGTTTGTATCGCGGCGAAGGCGAACCTGCGTTCAATACGGAGGACGCCGAGGCACTGCGCGATGTGTTGCATTACTTGGGCCGTGCGTTGGCGGCGACGCCGTATGCGCCGGTAACCGCGCCTTCTGAGCAGATTGCGGAAGAGGCGATGGCGGTGCTCTCGGAGGACGGCGAGGTGATGTTCGCCGACGAGGGCTGGACGCGCCTTGCGCGCTTGGCGAGGGGCGAGCCGATCTCACCGATGCAGGCGAAGCAGGAGCCGAAAGCGTTGCGCGAGTTCCTGCGCGGAGTGGTGATCGCGGCGCGCGCGGCGAAGAACGCATTGCACCAAGTGGATTCGCCGTGGGGCAAGTTCGCGTTTCGGCATCACGCGCTCGCGGGCGCGTCGGGCGGCACCGCGACAGCTTTGGTGGTATCTCGCCTCGCGGCGGAATCGGTGCGACTCACGGAAGGCGCGGCGAAGCTCTCGCTCTCGGCGCAGCAACGCGAAGTCGCGCTGCTAGTAGCGCTCGGGCAGACCAACGCCGAAATCGCCGACAAGCTCGGCGTGTCCGTCAACACGGCGAGCTATCACGTCAAGCAAGTCTTCGCGAAGCTCGAAGTGCACGATCGGGCGGACGTGGCGCGTTTGCTTCGGCAGGCTTGATCGGTTCGTCGTACGCGTCTCTGTGGCTTTGACGCACTACCGACCAACTGGCGGTCGTTTTAGGCTGCTTTTTTCGTAAGTCGAATCCTAATTAGCAAGCTGGCTCAGGAACTGTCATCGACACGCACGAAACGGCAACATATCGCTCCCTCCCCGCTAGCCGGGGAGGGTTGGGGTGGGGTACGGGCTTAGCGAGAAGTGCAAAGGTTGCGTTATCAGCCACCAACTTACCCCCTCCTAGCCTCCCCCGGCAAGCGGGGGAGGAACAGGTAGCGCCTAAGACGTCTTGACTTGCTGAGCCACCTTGCTAATCAGGAGTCGACTTTATTAATATTTTCAACCTAAACGGCCGCGTAGCGGTCGTTTGCGCCGAAAAGACATAACTTGCACGATGGGCACGGCGTACGCGTCGGCACGCTGGGGTAACACAACGGGTTAGTGGGCAGCGTGGCTGTCCGCGCAAGCGCGTTTACGTTGTCTGCTCGGCCGACGCCAATTCACACGCATCAACGAGCGTCTTCGCTTCTTCCCACGTCTGCGCGATGATGCCGGCTGCGGTGGCACATTGGTCCGCTGTGTGCTGCGACATGACTTGCATGCGTAGACGTGCGTTGTTGTTGGAAACGGCCGGGTATTCAACGAGGTTAGTTAAGACGCCTCGCTCGGCGATGAGCGCGCTGGTGATGCGCGCTACGTCTTCGCGGCCCAGGAGCACGGGCACGATGGGTGAAGGCTGGCCCATGACGGTGATGCCCAGCGCCTGCAAATGGCTGCGCAGTGCGCCTACAGCGTCAAACAAGGCATCGCGTCGCATTTGTCCTTCGTCGGAGCGAATGATTTTTATGCATTCGCGAACGGTGGCGATTTGTGCGGGCGAGAGCGCATTGGAGAACGTGTTCGGCGGCGCGTAGTAGCGCAAATATTCTTTGATCGCATGGCTGTGCGTTGCAACGAATCCGCCGTTGGACGCGAACGATTTGGAAAACGCGCCCATCACTAAATCTACTTTTCCGAGCATGCCTTGTGCGCCAATTTGCCCTGTGCCGTCCGGCCCGGAGCATCCAAGATCATGCGCAACATCAACGAGCAGCATCGCGCCGAATTCGTGCGCCAAGGATTGCAAGGCCTTGATGTCCGGCGAATCGGCGTCCATCGAGAAGATGCCCTCGGTGACCAGCAAGATGGCGTTGCTGCTGTCCTTGTCGCGGATACGCTGCAATTGCTTGCGCGCGTGTTCCACGTCTAGATGACGGTAGAGGTGGACGTTACGTGTGGCGGCGGCGGCCCCCTCCTGCAAACAGTTGTGCGCTAGTACGTCAATCACCACATGATCCTGCGCTCGCATGAGTCCGCGAATGACCCCATAGCCGGCCGCCCAACCCGTCGGGAAGAGCGCGACGAGCGGTGTATGCAGCCATGTTCCAAGCTCATGTTCCAGCACATTGCCGTCGACGACGTTGCCCGCGAGTGCCGTGGAACCGGCGCTGTGCACGCCGAGCCGCTTGATCGCTTCGATCGCGGCCACATGCACCTGTGGGTGCGACGCAAGCGACAGGTAATCCTGGGAAGAAAAGTTCAGTCCCGACATCACGCGGCCGTCCAAGTAGCGAAGCGATGTGTGCGCGGTCGGGGCTGTTGCGAGCGCTTTCCCGTAAGCGAACGTACCGTGTGCGATCCGCTTCGAGTTCCAGTGCCAGAAGGCATCTGCGCGCTCGGTCGCGGATTGTGCCGACGTGTTTAGGAAGTCGCGGGTACTGCCGTGTAACGCGCCGTCGCGGTGAGCGGCGTACGCCCATTGCTCGGTGGACGTGCGTGCCGCGCGTACGGTGGAGGGGGTGTCAGGTAGGTCAAGAACATCGCTCACGATGCGCACTCCGGTGTTGTTTTTGTGTGGAGTGACGATAGAGCGAAGGCGCGCGGCTGCACACTACCCGTGTGCGTGGGAGAGGCGGTGAATTGCTTGTTATTTCCCGGTAAACACTGCCGCGCGCTTCTCTTTGAACGCCGCGACGCCTTCGCGATAATCCTCGGAGAAGCCGCATTCGCGCATGAGCGCGCCCTCTAGCGCGAGCTGTGCGTCGAGCGTGTTGTTGGGGCTTGCGTAGATGGCTTGCTTGGTGCGTGCGTAGCCGAGCGTGGGGCCGCTCGCGAATTGCGCGGCGAGCGCGTCGATGCGCGCAACGAATTCGGCGTCGGGCACGCATTCCCATATGAGACCGAGCTCAGCGGCACGCTTTGCAGAAATTTTGTCGCCAAGGAGGGCGAGTCCCATCGCGCGCTGCGTACCCACGAGGCGCGGCAAAAAGTACGATCCGCCGGTGTCGGGGATCAGCCCAAGTTTGCAAAAGGGTTGCAAGAAACTGGCGCTCTCGGCAGCGATGACCAAGTCCGCAGCGAGCGCGAAGTTGCAGCCGGCGCCTGCGGCTACGCCGTTGACCGCGGCGATAACGGGAATCGGCAACGCGCGAATGGACTTCACGAGCGGGGCGTAGTTTTTCTCAACAGACTCGCCAAGGTCGACCGCCTGACCGGGGGCGACGGCGCGGTCATTCAAATCTTGTCCCGCGCAGAAGCCACGTCCCGCTCCGGTGATGACCAGCACGCGCGCTCCGTTCGTCGCCAACGACGCGATCGCTGCCCGCAGTTCTTCGTGCATCTGCTGGGTGAACGAATTCATGCGATCCGGCCGATTGAGCGTGATCCGCGCGATGGCGTTTTGCGTTTGGTACGTAATGGTCTCGAAGCTCATGATTTGAACGTGCGTGCGTTAGTTGTTTATGGCCGGAGCTGTGGGTGTCGCGCCGATTGAAATACGGGCGCTCGAAGCGAGGCGCAGTGATCCACAGGAAAATTTAGTAATCAATCGTTTCGTGATGCATCGATTGGTTCGCGTAGAGCCACGCGCGCGCTTGCTCCAGTTCCGCCGGACGAGCAATACCGTATCCCTGCGCGAAATCGCAACCGTGCGTCTTCAGGAAATCGAAGACGGCTTGGTTCTCGACGCCTTCCGCAACGACCGTCATACCAAGATTGTGCGCGAGGGCGATAGTCGATTGCACGATCACT
>JAKPSO010000293.1 GCA_029571495.1 Pseudomonadota bacterium | reverse complement strand
CTTCGTTGAGGATCGTCTTGACCTCACGCGCAAGCCGTTCGTACCGCGCGAGCGAAATGCGATTCGCGGCACGAGCCGGGTGAATTCCCGCGCGAAAGAGCGATTCGTTAGCGTAGATGTTGCCGACGCCGACGACCAAGCTGTTGTCCATGAGCGCCTGTTTAATCGGCCCGGTACGACGGCGCGTTTGCTCATACAAATGTTCGCCCGTGAACGCGTCGGTGAGCGGCTCGGGGCCGAGGTGAGCGAGTAGCGGCTGCGCGCTGTCCTTGCCATCGAAATAGTGCATCGAGCCGAAACGACGTGGGTCGTTGTAGCGCAGCAGCGTTAGCGGGAGTGCGCTTCCCGAACGAACGAGCTGAAATTCGAGATGATCGTGCGTCCGCAATTCCGGTGCCGCGCCGGCTTCGTGAACGATGAAGCTGCCGGTCATGCCCAAATGTGCGAGTAGCGTTCCCGCAGTGATTGGCACGCCGTTTGGCCCCGCGCGAGTCAATCGAAACAACAAATACTTGCTACGCCGTTCGATGCGCTCGATTCGGCTGCCAACGATACGGAGCTCGAAGTCGTCGGCAACCGGCCAGCGCAGGCGACGATCACGCACCGACACGTCGGCGATGGTCGCGCCAATCAGTTTCGCCTCAAGGCCGCGGCGAACGGTTTCTACTTCGGGAAGTTCAGGCATGCAGGGAGTTTAGGACAGCTTTGTGCGGTGTATGCTCATGGCCATGAAACTTGTTTTGCCTTTTATTCGTACTCCGCTGACGGCGGTCGCCGCGGTTGCGACGTTCACATTAGCGCTCTCGCCCGCATCGTACGCGCAGATGAGCGCGGTGCCGCCTGCCGCGCCGAATGATCGCGTAATCGTGCTCGGCATTTTGGCGGCAGAGTTTTCGCTGCAGAACGGTGACTTGCCCACCGCGGCGTCAACGTACTACGAAGTCGCGAAGCGCAGCAAAGACGCGAAGGTGACAGAACGCGCAGTAGAACTTTTGCTTCGCTTGCGCCGCTTGGACGACGCCCGCGAGATCACCGGACTCTGGCTCGAAGCGGACAGCACGGCGGTCCGACCGTTGCAGATCATGCTGGCGCTTGCAATCTCGGCACAAGACGAACCGCGCGCGGTCGACGCAGCTCGCCGCATCGCTGCGCTTCCCGACGCAACACGAGCGACCGCGATGATGGACGCGGCACGCCAACTTGCGCAACACCGAGACCGCGACGCGGCGGTGAAACTCGCCACGGTTTTCACCGAACAATTGCCCACCGCTCCAGAGTCGTTTTACGCGCTGGCGGCGGCGAGTACTGGAACGACGAACGCACGCATCAACGAAGCGATGCTCGCGATTGATCGAGCGTTAGCGCTACGCCCGAATTGGCCACAGGCCATCGCCTTGAAATCGCGCCTGTTTCTTGCGCGATTCGCTGCGAGCAAAGGCGCGGTTGCCGCCGACCGCGACGCTGCGATTTCAACGCTGACGGCGGCCATTGCTGTCAATCCTGAGGCACGTGAGTTGCGCGTACTACTTGCGCGAACACAATTTGACCTTGAACAGTTTGCGCCTGCGCGAACACTCTTTTCAGCGCTCGCCGAAGAAGGCAAAGACGACGCCGAAGAAATGTCGTTGGCAGCGACTTTGTCGGCGTACCAAGGCAAAGATTTCGACACGGCTGAACGCGAATTTTTGGATGCCATCGCTGCCGAACGTGGCGACCCTGGCGCGGTGCGCTATTACTTGGGTCGAATCTCAGAAAACCGAAAACGCTGGGTCGAGGCGGCTGAACGGTTCGCTCGCGTACCGCGTGGCGAGCGTTACTGGGAATCGCAGTTGCGCATCGCCAATGCGTTCGCGCAAGACAAACGCATGTTGCAGGCGGTCAGCTTTCTGCGTGCTCTGCAGCCAAGCAACGCGATGGAACGCTCCACTCGCGCGCAGGCGGAGTCGTCGCTGTGGCGTGAGGCCGGCGAACACGTGAAGGCCTTCGAAGCGCTGGACGCTGCCATCACCGTCGATGCGGAAGATCCGGACTTGTTGTACGAGAGCGCGATGCTCGCCGAGCGCATTGAACGCATGGACGAAGCCGAGAAGCGCCTCCGTCGCGTGATCGCATTGCAGCCCGAGCGTGCACACGCATACAACGCGCTGGGTTACAGCTTGGCTGATCGCAATATCCAGCTTGACGAGGCGCGCACACTCATAGAGAAAGCGCATCAACTCGCGCCCGATGACGCCGCGATCCTCGACAGCATGGGTTGGATTGCGTATCGACAACATCGCCTAAGCGACGCCGAGAAATTTTTGCGTCAAGCGTTCGAGAAGTTCGCCGACGGCGAAATCGCCGCGCATTTGGGCGAAGTGCTTTGGGCGCAAGGCCGTCACGACGACGCACGAACGATTTGGCAAACCCAATTGAAGACCCAGCCCGACAGCGACATTCTTAAGAAGACAATCGCGAAATTTGACAAGTGAGTGATCGGTCTGTGCGGCGCTGTTTTTTTTGGTGGGTAGCCGCAAGCACAGTACTCCTCATTACGGGTTGCGCGTCTCCGGCTGTCGTAGCACCCGTCGCTGCGCAAGCCACGCCGACGAGCGCGCCGCTGACCCACTTCACCGTCAGCGGTCGCTTCAGTGCGAAAAATGGCAAGGAGCAAGCCAGCGGTCAATTTCGCTTTTCGCAGGCGGCGTCGCAACGCGCCCTGAGCATTTTTTCGCCCCTGGGGACACCTCTCGCAGAGATCAGCGCGGACGAAACTGGTGCCGCGATTGCGCTCGCCAACGGCGAAACGCAGCGTGCGAGTTCAGTCGCCGAGCTGTTGCAAAACGTGATTGAGCTGCCGGTTACTGACGCGCAGTTGAGCTTGTGGCTTCAGGGCCGTCCGTCGATGATGGCGACTCCGAATAGCAAGGCGTGGGAATTTGATACCGTCGGTCGGATCGCGCGTTTCACTGAGGCGGGCTGGGACGTTTCGGTCACGGATCGGTTCGCGGCCAACGACGCGAACGGCAACTACGCCGACGCACCGCGCCGCATGCGTTGGTCGCGTTCGGGTGATACGGAGACGGAAGTGCGTTGGATCGTCGACGAATGGAAAACGCCGTGACGACACCGCGACCACTCCCGTTAACGTTGCCCGCGCCCGCGAAGCTCAATCTGTTTCTTCATGTAACGGGGCGGCGCACCGATGGGTACCACTTGCTCGAAAGCGTGTTCGTGCCGATCACCTTGGCCGACACCGTAACGCTTTCTCGCCGCGATGATGGCGAGGTAACCTTGATTAATCCACCGGACGGTTTGACCGCGGAAAATGATCTTGCATGCCGCGCCGCGCGAGCGCTGCAGTCGGCCACAGGATCGCGCTTTGGTGTTGACATTCAACTCACTAAGCGCATTCCACAAGGCGGCGGGCTCGGCGGGGGCAGTTCCGACGCGGCGACGGTTCTGTTGGGGCTCAATCGACTGTGGAATGTTGGACGGCCACGGACCGAGCTCCAGACGCTGGGTGCAACGCTGGGCGCGGACGTGCCGTTCTTTGTGTTTGGGAGGCCCGCGCTGGTGACGGGCATTGGTGAGCGCCTACTTGCGGTGTCATTACCGGTTGCAAGCTACGTTGTCGCGTTTCCCGGCGCCGGTGTTGCCACGGGGCCCGTGTTTGGCTCGCCTGCGCTGCGTCGAGATACGCCCGCGTCCGCGTTGCCTGTGTACACAATGAGCTTCGGACGCAACGATTTGCAGGATGTCGCCCAAGTGCTCGAGCCAAACATTTCGCGGCTTGGGGCGGACTTTGTGGCGGCCGGACTCAGTCCGCGGATGACCGGCTCGGGCGCCTGTGTGTTTGCGCCCACTTCCACGTCGACGGCAGCGCAATCAGCCGCAACGAAACTGCAAACGAGAGGCTGGCACGCGTGGTCCGTGCGTTCTCTCGCGCGGCATCCGCTCTTTGATTTCGCCTAGCGGCTGGAATCACCTGAAAAATATTGCTATAATTTCTGGCTTCCTGTGGTGCTTTTCGTAGGTCAAAAGCCTGCTCACCGGCCACAAGAAAAAGTGTAGGGGAGTCGCCAAGTGGTAAGGCACCGGATTTTGATTCCGGTATGCGTAGGTTCGATCCCTTCCTCCCCTGCCACCTACACCTGAAAGCGGTCTTAGAGCACACCTCCAAGGCCGCTTTTTTTTCGATATTTCACTCACTCACCTGCAAACGAGCCCGCCATGAGTTTCAACGACATGATGGTCTTTACCGGCAACGCCAACCCAAAGCTGGCGGCGTCCGTTGTTGAACATCTGGGCATGCGGCTCGGCAAGGCGCAGGTTGGTCACTTCTCCGATGGCGAAGTGAATGTCGAAATTCTCGAAAACGTCCGTGGCCGCGACGTGTTCGTGTTGCAATCGACCTGCGCACCGACCAACGACAATCTGATGGAACTGGTGATCATGGTCGACGCGCTTAAACGCGCGTCAGCCGGTCGTATTACCGCTGCGATGCCGTATTTCGGGTACGCCCGCCAAGATCGTCGCCCCCGCTCCGCGCGCGTCGCGATCTCCGCGAAAGTGGTGGCGGATATGTTGAGCGCGGTAGGCGTTGATCGCGTGCTAACGATGGATTTGCACGCTGACCAAATCCAGGGTTTCTTCAATATTCCCGTCGACAACATTTACGCGACGCCGATTCTGTTGGCCGACATTTGGAAACAGAAGTACGAGAACCTGCTCGTAGTCTCCCCCGACGTCGGCGGCGTGGTGCGCGCACGCGCCGTAGCGAAACGACTCGACACCGATCTCGCGATCATCGACAAGCGTCGCCCGAAGGCCAATGTCTCGGAAGTTATGAACATCATCGGTGATGTGGCGGGTCGTACCTGCCTCATCATGGACGACATCGTCGACACCGCAAACACGCTGTGCAAAGCCGCGCAAGCGCTCAAAGATCACGGCGCGGTGAAGGTCATCGCGTACTGCACGCACGCAGTGCTCTCCGGCGAGGCGGTGAACCGCATCGCAGGGCCATCGCTTGATTCGCTCGTGGTGACCGACACCATTCCGCTCTCGAAAGAGGCCGAAGCGCTCACCAAATCCGGCGGAAAGATTCGCCAAATTTCGAGCGCGCAACTCATCGCCGAAACGATGCAGCGCATTAGTAACGAAGACAGCGTTTCGTCGCTGTTCACTGAGTAATTTTCGCCACGGATTCACACAGATTTCACAGATTCGGCGGTTTGAATCCGCCAAAAATCCGTGTTCATCTGTGTCAATCAGTGGCAAGTTTTTTTCTGCCCTGCATAGCGCAAGGCAGCTTTTGACAATGACGCTGGTCGCGGCGCATCGACAAAACTAATAACCAAACTGGAGTTACAGAAATGGCAACCGAATTCACCGCATTTCCGCGGTCAGCGCTGGGCAGTAGTGCGAGCCGCCGCCTGCGTCTTACGGCCAAAGTGCCGGGCATCGTCTATGGTGGCGAAGCGAAACCTGAGCTGATCGAGCTTGATCACAATCCGTTGTGGCACGGCCTCAAGAAAGAGGACTTCCACAGCTCGATTCTGACCATGACGGTCGGCAACACGAAGAGCCAGGTTCTCCTGCGCGACGTGCAATACCACCCGTTCAAACAGCTCATCCAACACATCGATTTCCAACGTGTTGATGCCAACAAGAAACTGCACATGAAAGTGCCAGTTCACTTCACGAACCAGGACATCTCGCCTGCCGTGAAGCTCTCCGCCGCTGTGGTTAACCACATCGTGACGGAAGTTGAAATCAGCTGTCTGCCGAAAGATCTGCCGCGCTTCGTCGAAGTGGATCTGAAAGACCTGAAATCGGGTGAATCGATTCACGCCGCAGACGTCAAACTGCCGGACGGCGTTACGCTCGTGATCCGCGGTCGTAAGAAAGACTTGGTGTTCGCGTCGGCGTCCGTCGTTGCTGAAGAAGCCGCTCCTGCTGAAGGCGTCGCCGCCCCAGCCGAAGTCGCTGCTTCGAAGCAAAAGGCGCCTGCCGCTGCTGCTGCCGCCGCGCCAGCCAAAGACGCCAAGAAGAAGTAATTCTTCGCCGCGCCGAAAATGCCCGCCGCGCGCGGGCATTTTTTTTCGTGCTTCCCTCACCTCTCTGCCAGAGTACGCAAAGATATTCGTCAACAGCTTTTTAGTTATATCGACCGTCAACTGGTCGTTACAGCCACTTTTCCTTATAAGTCGACAACTATACGAACCGCGCGGTGGCGTCCACCGGTTGGCCGTTAGCGCGCAAAAGCTGTTCGCACATCGCTCAGTGCCGATACACTCAAAACAAACTTTTTCCTGCAAGGCCAGCGTTTCACCGTGACCTATCCGAAAGCCCCCATCAAACTCGTCGTTGGTCTCGGCAATCCGGGACCGGAGTACGAGCGCACGCGGCACAACGCGGGCTTTTGGTTGGCCGAGGATGTTGCGCACGAGATCGGCGGCAGCTTCGCCTCCGAGCGCAAATTCAGCGGCGAGCTCGCACGTGGCGTCGGAGCGATGAGCGAAGTTCGCGTGATCAAACCACAGACCTTCATGAACCTTTCCGGCAATAGCGTCGCGGCGGTCGCGAAGTTCTACGACATTGCGCCGGAATCGATTTTGGTGGCGCACGATGAACTCGATCTCGCGGCGGGTGACATCAAACTCAAGTTCGGCGGTGGTCACGCGGGACACAACGGCTTACGCGATATCCAAGCCAAACTCGGCACCGGAAATTATTGGCGTTTGCGCATCGGCATCGGTCATCCGCGCGACTCGCAAAACGCGCAACAACCGGTCGCCGATTGGGTCCTGCAACGACCACGCCGCGAGGAACAAGAAGCCATCGAAGTCGCCATCGAGCGTGCGTTGGCGCAGTGGAAATTCTTAGCGGCGGGTGACACCGAAAGCGCGACGAAGCATTTGCATACGAAGCCAAAACCACCTGCTGCGACAATCGCGCCGAAGGACAACGCATGAGCTCACTCGCTACGGCCGCTGCGCTACTCGCCGCCGCGGTTCTACTCGTGCCGCTGTTCAAAAAGCTTGGGCTCGGCTCCGTGCTCGGGTACCTCGTCGGCGGCGTGTTGATTGGGCCGTCGGTGCTTGGCGTCGTGCACGAGCCGGAAGCGATCTTGCAGACTGCTGAATTCGGCGTCACGCTCCTCATGTTCATTATCGGGCTTGAGTTGCAACGCGAACGCCTGTGGGCGCTGCGCCGGTCGGTGTTCGGGCTGGGCTTTATGCATCTGCTTGTTTGCGGCTCAATCCTCGCGGCACTTGCGTACTGGGCGAACATCCGTCCCGCAGGCGCGATCATCGTTGGCATCGCGTTGGCGATGACCTCGACCGCTTTCGCCCTGCCCGCGCTCGCGGAGCGCGGCGAAGGCAGCAGCGCGCACGGACAAGAGACATTTTCGGTACTGCTC